>NZ_JBJGZK010000008.1:0-184789 GCF_054050475.1 Geodermatophilus sp. SYSU D00525 | reverse complement strand
CAGCGACCCGCCCTGCGTGTTGGACACAGAGTACCCCGGCGGCGGGGGGGGGGCCGCCCCGGGGGCCCCCCCCCCCCCCCCCCGCGGTGCTCAGCCGGTCGGCGAGGCGGGCGCCGCGGCCGCGCCCTGGGCCGCCTCGTAGGCCTCGACCGCCCGCTGCAGGTCGGCCAGTGCCTGGCCCTGCGCGGCGAAGTCGCCGCTGCGCTGGGCGTCGGCCAGCCGCTGCAGCGCCGCGTCGAGGTCGGCGACCGCCTGGTCCAGCGCCGCGTCCGACCCGTCGGCCGGCGGGGTGGTCGGCTCCGCGGGCGTGGTGGGTTCGGCCGGCGTGGTCGGCTCGGCCGGCGTCGGCTCCTCGGTGTCCGGGGTGGTCCCGGCGTCGTCGGAGTCGGTCGCGGTGTCCCCCGCCCCGGCCCCGAAGACCTGGTCCAGCGCGTCGGAGAGGGTGTCGGCGTAGCCGACCCGCCCGCCGTAGTTGACCAGCACCTTGCGCAGCAGCGGGAAGGAGTTCTGCCCGGTCCCCTCCACGTACAGCGGCTGCACGTAGAGCAGGCCGTTCTCCCCGATGGGCAGCGTCAGCAGGTTCCCGAACACCGCCTGCGAGTCCTCGCTGTTGAACAGCGTCAGGTCCCGGGCGACCTCGTCGTTGGTGTTGAACGACTGCTGCACCTGCTGCGGCCCGCGGAAGGGCGTGTTGCCGGGCAGCCGGAGCACCTGGATCGCGCCGTAGGTGTCCGGGTCGCTGGAGGCGGAGATGAACGCCGAGAGGTTCTGCCTCCGGAAGGCGTTCAGCGCGCTGGTCAGCTGGAACGTCGGATCGGGCTCACCCGGTCGCGCGGCGAGGATGTAGTACGGCGGCTGCGCCTCCTCGGTCTGCGTGTCCTGCGTCGGGTCGGCCGGCACCGCCCAGCGGTCGTTCTGGCTGTAGAAGTCGCCCGGGTCGCTCACGTGGTAGCGGGTGAGGACGTCCCGCTGCAGCTTGAACAGGTCCTCCGGGTAGCGGACGTGGCCGATGAGCTCGTCGCTCATCTCCGACCGCTCCTCGATCACGCCCGGGAACGCGGCCATGTAGGCCTTCAGCACCGGGTCGTCCTCGTCCCACTCGTAGAGCCGGACGGTGCCGTCGTAGGCGTCCACGGTGGCCTTGACCGAGTTGCGGATGTAGTTGAACTGCTCGTTCGGCAGCGCCGCGGTCCCCTGGCCGGTGAGCGCGTCCTGCGCCGCCTCGCCGAGCTCCATCCGCTCGGAGTACGGGTAGGCGTCCGACGTCGTGTAGCCGTCGAGGATCCACTGCACGCGGCCGTCGATGACCGCCGGGTAGGGGTCGCCGTCGACGGTGAGGAACGGCGCGGCCTTCTCCACCCGCTCGCGCGGGTCGCGGACGTAGAGCACCTTCGAGGCGTCGTTGACCGCACCGGAGAGCAGGAAGTTGCGCTCGCGGTAGTAGATGGCGAACGTCAGCTGCCGGAAGAAGCTGCCGATCGCGACGCCGCCCTCGCCGTCGTAGGTGTTGTTGACCTCGCCCTCGGAGCCGTCCTCGGGCCGGTCGAACTCGCGGGCGTCGGCGCCCTCGGGCGCCCCGACGACGGAGTAGTCGTCGATCAGCTCGCCGTAGTAGATCCGGCCCTGCTCGACGTCGATGTCACCGGTGGTGGGCAGGTCGCGGCTGGTGAAGTTCGGCTCGCCGCCCTCCTGGCCGGTGACCACCTGGTTGGCCGGCGCGGCGACGAAACCGTTGCCGTGCGTGTAGACGGTGTGCCGGTTGATCCAGGTGTCCTGGTTCTCCGACAGGCTGCCGCTGTCGAGCTCGCGGACGGCGACGACGTAGTCGCGGGTCTCGCCGTCGATCGTGTACCGGTCGATGTCGAGCTTCTCGGGGAAGCCGTACACGTTGCGGATCTGCTGGCGCGCGGTGAACGTCCCCGCCAGCACGTTGGGGTCGAGCAGCCGGGCGTTGGGGATCGTCGCGTCGTCGGCGCGCAGCTCGGCCAGCGCGGCGTCGGTGTCCACGTCCTCGCCGGTGTTCTCCTGCGCGAAGTCCGTGTACTCGACGTCGGTGAGCCCGTAGGCCTCGCGGGTCGAGGCGATCGCCCGCTCGATGTAGTCGGCCTCGCGCTCGTTGGCGCTCGGGCGGACGACGAACTGCTGCACGATCGCCGGGTAGGCCACGCCGATCACCAGGCTGGACAGCAGCAGCAGGACCAGCGCGGCGGCCGGCAGCCGGAAGTTGCGGACGACGACGTTGGCGAGGAACGCGAGCGCGCAGAACGCCGCCGCGAACACCAGGATCGTCTTGGCCGGCAGCAGCGCGTTGACGTCGGTGTAGCTGGCGCCGCTGAACAGCTCGCCGCGGTCGGAGTAGACCAGCCCGTAGCGGTCGAACCAGTACGCGACCGCCTTGAGCGCCACGAACAGGCCCAGCAGCACCGACAGCTGCACCATCGCCGCGCCGGTGAGCTTCTGCCCCGGCGTCTGCAGCCGCAGGCCGCCGAAGACGTAGTGGGTCAGCAGCGAGCCGATCAGCGCCAGCAGCACGATGGCGAAGCCGAAGCTCAGCAGCAGCCGGTAGAAGGGGTACTCGAAGACGAAGAACGACAGGTCCAGGCCGAACTGCGGGTCGGTCTGGCCGAAGGGCGTCGAGTTGCGGAAGGTCAGCCAGGTCTCCCAGCTGCCCTGCGCGGTGAAGCCGGCGAACAGGCCGACGACGACGGCGACGGCCGAGAGCACCAGGGTGCGGCGGGGCTCCAGCGACTGCCGGTAGCGCTCCAGGTTCTGCTGCTCCAGCGACATCGGCCGGAACGCCGGGCGGAACCGGTAGGCCAGGTAGATCGCCAGCGCGGTGAGCCCGCCGGTGGCCACGCCGGCCACGGCGAACAGCAGGGCCCGGGTCTGGAGCTCGGTCCAGAAGACCTCGGTGTACCCGGTCTCGTCGAACCAGAGGTAGTCGACGTAGACGTTGGTCAACGTCCCGATGGCCGTGAACAGCACCAGCAGCACGGCGATGGACCCGATGACCACCTTCGCGCGCCGCGACAGCGTCGGCACGGACACGGGGGGCCGCATGGCCACGAGCGGTCTCCTTCAGTTGCAGGTGCGGCGGGCACCGGGGTGCACCGTCGCGGTGTGACGACCGCGTGCGGTCGGGCGTGTGGGCGCCGGTCGGCACGGGCGCCGGGCTGGCGCACGAACGGCCGGTGTCGCCCCTGACCAACGCTCGGCGCGGCACCGGGTTCCCCGGGGAGCCCGTGCTGGCCGACAGCATTCCCCACGCGGGGCGTCCCGTGCCGGGCGGCGGTCAGCAGCCCGCCGGGGTGCGCCCCTCGCGTACGTCCTCGAGGGCGGTCAGGGCGTCGTCGAGGGTGGCCACCCGGGCCAGGGTCAGGTCGGTGGCCGGGGACCCGAGCGCGTCGGGGCAGTTGTCGGCCGGGACGAGGAAGAGCTCGGCGCCGATCTCCTGGGCGGCGACCATCTTCAGCTGGATCCCGCCGATCGCCCCGACCGTGCCGTCGGCGTCGATCGTGCCGCTGCCGGCCACCACGGCGCCCTCGGTCAGGTCGGTGTCGCCGACCAGGTCGAGGATGCCGAGGGTGAGCATCAGGCCCGCCGACGGGCCGCCGACGTCGGCGACGTCGATGTCGACGTCGAACGGCGCGGAGGGCTGCTCCCCGACCACGACGCCGAGCACCGAGCCCTCGCGGTCGGAGGACCCGCCCGTGGTCACCGTGGCCGTGCCCGGCTGCCCGAGCCGGGTGTAGGCGACCTGCACGGTGGTCCCGGCCGGGATGGCGGCGAGGACGGCGGCCAGCGCGTCGGAGTCCGGCGTCGGCCGCCCGTCGACGGACTCGATCGCGTCGCCCTCCTCGAGCAGCCCGTCCGACGGCGAGTCGTCGCCGGAGAGCCCGCGGACGACGACCTTCACCGGGTACCCGAGGTGGCCGAGCGCGGCGGCCTCGGCCGCCTCCTCGGAGGTGAGGAAGGCCTGCCGGTTGGCCTGCTCGATCTCGTCCTCGGTCTGGTCCGGCGGGTACACCGACTCCTCGGGCACGACGCTGATCTCGTCGTCGAACCAGCCGCGGACCGCCTCCACCAGGCTCAGGCCCGCCCGGCCGACGCCGACGGTGGTCAGGTTGAGGTTGCCCGAGACGTCGTTGCGGTCGCGGCCGCGGACGGAGATGACCGGGTCGCCGTCGATGTCGCCGAGGGTGTTGAAGGTCGGGCCGGGCACCTGGGCGACGTAGGGCACCGGCAGGGCCGCGCCGAGGACGCCGGCGACGAGCAGCAGCACCACACCGACGGCGAGGACGGCGATCCGACGGGTCACGACCGGCCAGCGTAGAACCTCGGGCTGGCAGCGTCCGCCGTGAGCGGACGCCGGTGACCGCGCTCGGGCTCCGGCGGTGTGATCACGCGTCTACCGTGGGGGCATGAGTGACGTGCCGTTCGGATTCGGGCTCCCCGACCGCGACCCCGAGCGCCGGGACCAGCCCGGCGCCGGTGACCCGTTCGGCTTCGGTGCCCTGTTCGGGTTCGGCGGCCCGGGCGGCGCCGGGGGCGGCACCCCGGAGGAGCTCCTCGGCAAGATGCCGCTGTTCGCCGAGCTGCAGAAGCTCGTGAACTGGTCGGGCGGGCCGGTCAACTGGGACCTCGCCCGGCAGGGCGCGATCAGCTCCCTGGCCACCGGCACCCAGCCGACGTCGGAGGCCGAGCGGGCCGCCGTCACCGAGGCGGTGCGCCTGGCCGACCTGTGGCTGGACCAGGTCACCGACCTGCCGTCGGGTGCCGACCGCGCGCTGGCCTGGTCCCGGGTGGAGTGGGTCGAGCAGACGCTGCCGGCGTGGGGCGCGCTCATCGACCCGCTGGCCGAGAAGGTCGTGGCCGCCATGACCTCCGCGCTGCCGCAGGAGGCCATGGCCATGGCCGGCCCGCTGGCCGGGATCATGGGCCGGATGGGCGGCCTGATGTTCGGCGCCCAGGTCGGGCAGGCCCTCGGGCGGCTCGCCGGCGAGGTCCTCACCGGCACCGAGGTCGGCCTGCCGCTGGCGCCGGCCGGCTCGGCGGTGCTCGTCCCGCAGAACGTCGCCGCCTTCGCCGAGGGCCTGGACCGCCCCGCCGACGAGGTCCGCCTGTTCCTCGCCCTGCGCGAGGCCGCGTCGCTGCGGCTGTTCGCGCACGTGCCGTGGCTGCGCCAGCAGCTGCACGACGCCGTCCACGCCTACGCCCGCGGCATCACCATCGACCGCGAGGCGATCGAGCGCGGGCTCAACGACGCGATGGGCTCGATGGGCGGCGGCTTCGACCCCTCCAATCCGGAGGCCATCCAGGAGCTGCTCGGCAGCGGGCTGCTCGAGCCGGAGGAGACGCCGGAGCAGCAGATGGCGCTGCGCCGGCTCGAGACGCTGCTGGCGCTGGTCGAGGGCTGGGTCGACGCCGTCGTCGCGGCCGCGGCCGGCGAGCGGCTGCCCGGGCACGGGGCGCTGGCGGAGACGATGCGCCGCCGCCGCGCCTCGGGCGGCCCGGCCGAGCAGACCTTCGCCACGCTGGTCGGCCTGCAGCTGCGGCCGCGCCGGCTGCGCGACGCCGCCACCGTCTGGGGCGCCATGGCGCAGCAGCACGGCACGGAGGCCCGCGACCGGCTCTGGTCGCACCCGGACCTGCTGCCCACCTCCGACGACCTCGACGAGCCGCTGGACTTCGTCGCCCGCCAGGGCGTCGATGACGAGCTGCGCGCCCTGACCGAGCCGGCCGGGGACACCGACGGCCACAGCGACGGCGGGGACACCGACGGCGGGGACACCGACAGCGAGGGGGAGACCCCCACCCGCTGAGGACGCCCTGCGAGGCGCCGGGCGGAGTGGGGGCCGGAGGCTCCCGCGATCGAGCGGCGGGGTGGGCTCAGCGCAGGGCTCCGCCGCGAGCCAGGTGACGTGCTGGAACGGCCCCCTCGCCGGGTCCTGCCGCGAGCCTGCGAGCGGCGGGGGGCGAGGGGGTCCTCACTCAGTCGACGAGGTCGCCGTCGTCCCCGCCGGCGCCGTCGGCCCGCGCGGACTCGACGCCCTCGAGGAAGCCGCGGGCCCGCTCGGCCCGCGGGTAGCGGCTCACCAGCGCCCAGAAGCGCGCGTCGTGGCTGGCCTCGAGCAGGTGCGCCAGCTCGTGCACCAACACGTAGTCGACGACGTACTCCGGCATCGACCGCAGCCGGCTCGACAGCCGGATGCTGCCGTCGGCGGGGGTGCACGAGCCCCAGCGGCGCTGCTGGTTGTCCACCCACCGCACGCTGGTCGGCTGCGGCACGCCGTCGAGGTGCGCGGCCGACAGCGCCCGGGCCCGGCTCATGAGCTCCTCGTCGCCGCCCAGGGACCGGCGGCGCCGCTCCTCCCGGGTCTGCAGCTTGGCCACCATCTGGGCCACCCAGCGCCGCTCCTCGGCCGGCGTGAACGCCGCCGGGATGAGCACGATCGTCCGCCCCGACTCGCGGTACGCGGTCACCGTCCGACGGCGGCGCGCGCTGCGGCGCACCTCGACCGGCCCGTCCGTGGACGAGGGGCCGTGCGAGGGGTCGGAGGTCGATCCGGGCACGGGAGGACGGTAGCCACCGGCCGCCGACGACGCGCAGAGGGGAGCCACCCGCTCGGGTACGAGTCGCACGGACGGTGGACACCCGGCACCGGCGACCGGACGCTCCGTCCACAGCGGGGCGGACGACGTCCGCGCAGGTGACGGCCGGAGAACGGGCCGGCGACGGGCGGGTGGACGCCGGCCCCTCCCCCGGCTGCACACAGCGACACGCCGCCGGGTCCCCACCGTCTCCACAGCCCTGTCCACAGGCTGTGGGCAGCGCGGGGGGACAGGTCCCCCGGTCACACGGGTCGGACGGGACCGTCCGGGTAGCGTTCGCGGAGGCGGTGCCCGGACGGGTGCCGAGCAGTCGACGAGGAGGCACCGTGGCGGACAGCTACAACGGCTACTGCGTGAAGTGCAAGGAGAAGCGGGACTTCGACGGCGAGGTCAAGGTCAGCGAGTCCGGCCGCCGGATGGCCCAGGGCACCTGCCCGGTCTGCGGCACCAAGATGAACCGGATCCTCGGCAAGGCCTAGCCACTGCCCTCCTGACGGCGGCGTCCCGCACGGCGGGCGCCGCCGTCGTCGTCCCGGACCCTGTGGACGACGGCAGCGGGCGCCGGCCCGGTCCTGCCACCCTGCGCGGGTGTCCGACACCGCCCACCCCCTGCTGCCCCCGGGCACGCCGCTGCTGCGCCGCTCCCCCGACGCCGTCCAGGTCGGCGGCGTCGAGCGCGACGGCGTGCTCGTCGGCTCCGCCCCGGCCGCGGTGACCGCCCTGCTGCGCGGCCTCGACGGCCGGCGCAGCCAGCGGACCGTGCTCGCCGACGCCGCCGGCGACGGTCTCGACCCCCGCTCGGTCGCCGCCCTGCTCGACCACCTGCGGGCCACCGGCACGCTGGTCGACCTCGAGGCCGCGGACCTGCTCGCCTCCGACGCCGGCCCGGCCGCGGCGGCCCGCACCGCCGCGGAGCTGCCCGCCGCACGGGACCCCGACGGCGCGGTGCGCTGGCACGCCCGGCGCGCGGCGACGGTCGTCGTCGAGGGCGCGACCCGGGTCGGCGTCCCCCTGGCGACGCTGCTGGCCGCCAGCGGCGTGGGCCGCGTCGACGTCCGCGACGGCGGCGTCACGACCGCGGCGGACGCGGTCGCCGGCGGGCTCACCGCGGCCGACGAGGGGCGGGCCCGCTCGCTCGCCGCCGCGGACGCCGTCCGCCGCGCCAGCCCGCTCACCGACCTGCGCCCGCTGCCGCCGGGCGCCGTCCCCGACCTGGTCGTCCTCGCCCGGCCGTGGGCGGCGTCCGACCCGCTGGTCGCCGGGCTGCGGGACGCCGGCGTGGCGCACCTGGTGGCCGCCGTCCGCGGCGACACCGGCGTCGTCGGGCCACTGGTGGTCCCCGGCGTCACCGGCTGCCTGCGGTGCGCCGACCTGCGCCGTCGTGACGCCGACCCGCACTGGCCGGTGCTCGCCGCCCAGCTCACCGCCGCCGACGTCCCCGGCGGGTCCACCCTCACCTGCTGGGCGACCGCGCTGGCCGCGGCGCAGACGGCGCTGGCCTACCTCGACGGCAGCGGCAGCCCGGCGGCGCTGGCGGGCACGGTGGAGCTGGCGCCCCCGGGACTCGTCCCGCGGCTGCGCCGCTGGCCGCCGCACCCGTCCTGCGGGTGCGGCGGGGACGTCCGCCCCTCCGGGTGACGATCACCACGGCTCCGTCAGCGGCCCGGGCTCCGCGTCGGGGACAATGGCACGGTGACCGACGACGCACGGGGGATCCCGAGGGGCTCGATCTCGCGCACCGCGCGGCTGGCCTCGCTCCCCCTGGGTGCGGCCGGCCGCGCCACGCTGGGGATCGGCAAGCGGCTGTCGGGACGGTCCTCCGAGGCGGTCACCGCGGAGCTGCAGCAGCGCACCGCCGAGCAGCTGTTCGCCGTCCTCGGGCAGCTCAAGGGCGGGGCGATGAAGCTCGGCCAGACGCTGTCGGTGTTCGAGGCCGCCGTCCCCGAGGAGGTGGCCGCGCCCTACCGGGAGGCGCTGGTCAAGCTCCAGGAGGAGGCGCCGCCGATGCCGGTGCGCACCGTGCACGCGGTGCTCGCCCAGCAGCTCGGCGGCACGTGGCGCACCCGCTTCCGCGAGTTCGACGACCAGCCCGCCGCGGCCGCCAGCATCGGCCAGGTGCACCGCGCCACCTGGCGCGACGGCCGCGACGTCGCCGTGAAGATCCAGTACCCGGGCGCGGCCACCGCGCTGATGGCCGACCTCAACCAGCTGTCCCGGTTCGCCCGGCTGTTCGCCGCGCTGTTCCCCGGCATGGACGTCAAGCCGCTGATCGCCGAGCTGCGCGCCCGGGTGATCGAGGAGCTCGACTACGGGCTGGAGGCCGACGCCCAGCGGCAGTTCGCCGCCGCCTACGCGGGCGACCCGGAGATCGTCGTGCCGCGTGTGGTGGCCAGCGCGCCCAAGGTGATCGTCTCGGAGTGGCTGGAGGGCCTGCCGCTGTCGCGGGTCATCACCGAGGGCACCCGCGAGCAGCGCGACCGCGCCGGGCACCTCATGGCCGTGCTGCACTTCTCCGCCCCGCAGCGGGCCGGGCTGCTGCACGCCGACCCGCACCCGGGCAACTTCCGGCTCGTCGAGGGCGACCGGCTCGGCGTCATCGACTTCGGCGCCACCGCCCGGCTCCCCGACGGGCTGCCCGAGCCGATCGGCCGCCTGGTCCGCTGGGCGCTGGAGGGCCGCGCCGAGGAGGTGCTGACCGACCTGCGCGCCGAGGGGTTCGTGCGGCCGGGCATCGAGGTCGACGCCCAGGGCGTGCTCGACTACCTGCGGCCGATGCTGGAGCCGGTCGAGAGCCCGGGCTTCCGGTTCACCCGGGCGTGGATGCAGGAGCAGGCCGCGCGCCTCGCCGACCCCCGCACCGAGGCCAGCAAGCTCGGCCGCCAGCTCAACCTGCCGCCGGCCTACCTGCTCATCCACCGGGTGACGATCGGCTCCATCGGCGTGCTGTGCCAGCTCGACGCCGCCGCCGACTACCGCGGCGTCATCGAGGAGTGGCTGCCCGGCTTCAAGGCCTGAGCGGGCCCCACCGGCCCGGGACGACGAGAGGCCGGGCCCCCGACGCACCGGGAGCGTCGGGGGCCCCGCCTCGCCCGGGAGGGGCGCCGCGTGCTGCCGGGCCCGGAGGGGCGCCCTCGTTCAGCGGACGGCAGCGCTGGCCCGCGCGGCACGCCGGCTGGCGTACTCCGCGCGGCGGGCCCACCGGCGGGCGGCCCGGAGCCGGCGCACGCGGCCGGCGGTGTCGGCCTCGGCGCGCAGTTCGCGCAGCCGCGTGGTGGCCAGGTCGTACTCGTACGTGGTCATCTCGGGTCCTCGGTGCTCGTCGGGCGTCGGCGCCCGATCAGATGGCTGTCGCTGTCGGCTGTCGCCGTCCCGGCTCACGCCGCGACGACCTTGCGGGGACGGCCCCGCGGGCGCTTGCGCGGGATGACCACACCCCGCTCGAAGATCTCGCCGCCCCAGACGCCCCACGGCTCGCCGCGGTCCAGGGCGCCGGCCAGGCAGGCGTCGCGGACCGGGCACTCGCCGCACAGGACCTTGGCCTGCTCGAGCAGCGCGGGGCTCTCGGCGAACCACAGGTCCGGGTCGTCGGTCCCGCGGCACGGCAGGGGGCGCCGCACCGGTGCCGGGGCCAGCGGGGTGTGGGGCGTCCTCGGGGTGGCGCCGCCGGTCCGGGGGAGCCCGGGTCGGCGGTGGGACGTCGGGCGGTCGATCGTCTGCTGCACTGCCGCTCCTCCTCGTACTCGTCGTCTGCGCGGCCGGCGGGGGCCCGCCGACCGGGGTGGTCGGGGCCGGGTGCCGCGGAGAAAGACGAAGGCCGCGGATCCCGGGGTTCGGGTTCCGCGGCCTCGAGGAGGACCGGTCGAGCGGCTAGCTCTGCGGTCTCCCCGGGGAGTGGATCCCGAGGGTGGTGCGCTGGTTGCCGATGTGGGTGCGGAGGGCATCGGTGCCGCCGACGCCGGGGCCGAACTCGCCGCCGGTGGGCACACCGGTCCCCTGGACCGGAGCGGTGGGCGCAGCAACGGCGGTGCCGGTCAGGTCGAACGGCGTCATCGACCGGACGACGGCGCAGCGCGGCCGCGCGGACGGGACGGCGCCGGTCAGGGCCGGACGCACGACGAGGGCGCCCCAGGCGGAGACCCCGGCGGGGGCGAGGACGCAGCGCATGTCGATCATCGGTACCCCTCCTCCCGGGGTCGGAGTCCGGCGGTCGGGCCGGGCTCGGTCTGGCGCGCCCGCGGTCGTCCGTCGGGCGCAGGCAGGACAGTAGGGAAGGTCACTGCAGCGGCGCAACGCAATTAACGGGCGCGTCCTCCGATGGCGTGGGACGCGCCCGTCCGGCCGTGCGGTGGGCACGGTCGGTGACCGGTCAGCCGCCGACGGTGGCGAGGACGTCCTCGCCGTACATCTCCAGCTTGCGGGCGCCGATGCCGGGCAGCCCGGACAGCTCGCGGATGCTCGTCGGCTTCGCCTCGGCGATGGCCTGCAGGGTCGCGTCGGTGAACACGACGTAGGCGGGCACCGAGGCGGCCTGCGCGGTGCTGCTGCGCCAGGCGCGCAGCCGCTCGAAGATCTCCCCGGCCTCGCCCTCGAGGACGACCTTGGCCCGCTTGGTCCTCCGCTGCGGCGGAGGGGCGGTCGGCGTGGAGCCGGGCACCAGGCCGTCGAGGAAGCGGCTGCGCGGGCGGGCCCGCTTGGCGCCGGGGTTGCGGGCCAGCGACCAGGACAGGGTGAGCTGCTCGCGGGCGCGGGTGACCGCGACGTAGAGCAGCCGCCGCTCCTCCTCCACCGCCTCCGGGCGGGACAGCGACTGGGAGATGGGCAGCACGCCGTCGACGAGGCCGACGACGAAGACCGCGTCCCACTCCAGGCCCTTGGCCGCGTGCATCGACGCCAGCGTCACGCCCTGGACGGTCGGCGCGTGCTGGGCGTCGGCCCGCTCGGCGAGGTGGGCGACGAAGCGCGGGAGGTCGGTGGTCGGGTCCTCGGCCACCAGGTCGACGGCGAGGTCGACCAGCGCGGCCAGCGACTGCCAGCGGTCGCGCGCCGCTCCCCCGGCGGGCGGGCGGTGCTCCACCCACCCGGTCGAGGCGAGCACGTCGCGCACCGTCGGCACCAGCGCGCCGGGCTCGTGGCCGCCGGCGGCCGCGCCGCGCAGCAGGACGACCGCCTCCCGGACCTCGGGCCGCTCGAAGAACCGCTCCCCGCCCTTGAGCACGTAGGGCACCCCGGCGTCGGCCAGCGCCGACTCGTAGACCTGGGACTGCGCGTTGATGCGGAACAGCACCGCGATCTCCGACGCCGGCGTCCCGGCCTCGACCAGCGCCCGGCAGGCCTGCGCGACGGCGGCGGCCTCGCTGGGCTCGTCGGCGTGCTCGAAGAAGCGCGGCTCGGGGCCCTCGGCCCGCTGACCGAGGAGCTTGAGCCGGAAGATGCTCTTGCGCTCCGGCGCCTGCCCGATCAGCTTGTTCGCCAGCCCCACCACCTGCGGCGTCGACCGGTAGTCGCGCTCGAGCTTGACCACCGCGGCGTCGGGATAGCGGTCGGCGAAGCCCAGGAGGTAGTCGGGGTCGGCCCCGGTGAAGGAGTAGATGGTCTGGTTGGGGTCGCCGACGACGCAGACGTCGGCCCGCCCACCCAGCCAGGCGTCGAGCAGCCGCTGCTGCAGCGGGTTGACGTCCTGGTACTCGTCGACGACGAAGTGGCGGTACTGCCCGCGCACCTGCCGGGCGACGTCGGGGTGCTCCTCCAGCGCGAACGCGGTGACCAGGAGCAGGTCCTCGAAGTCCAGCGCGCCGTCGCGCTGCTTGGCCGACTCGTAGGAGGCGTAGACGCGGGCGACGGCGGCGGCGTCGAAGGGCGGCTCGCGCCCGGCGGCCGCGGCCCGGGTCGGGTAGTCCTCCGGGGTGGCCAGCGTGGTCTTGGCCCACTCGATCTCGCTGGCGAGGTCGCGCAGGCTGGTCCGGTCGGTGGTCAGCCGGTTGCGCGTGGCCGCCGAGGCGACGACCCGCAGCTTGTTCTCGATCAGCGGCGGCAGCGGGCCGCCGAGCACCCGTGGGGCGAAGTAGCGCAGCTGGCGCATGGCCGCCGCGTGGAAGGTGCGGGCCTGCACCCCGCCGACGCCGAGGCCGGCCAGCCGGGTGCGCAGCTCCCCCGCCGCGCGAGCGGTGAAGGTCACCGCGAGCACCTGCTCGGGGACGAACGCCCCGGTGTGCACGCCGTAGGCGATGCGGTGGGTGATCGTGCGGGTCTTGCCCGTCCCCGCACCGGCGAGGATGCACACCGGGCCGGTCACCGCCTGAGCGGCCTCGCGCTGCTCCTCGTCAAGGCCGGCCAGGACCGCCTCGGCGCCGGCGGAGGTCCCCGCGGACCCGGAGGTCGCCAGGGGCGCGTCGGCTGTCCGGGGCATGCGGTGGTTCCTCCGGGGGTAGGGGACGGCGGCCGGCGGACCGCTCCTGCGAGTGTCCCAGCCCGGGACGACAGGCGGCGGGGACACCCCGGCGCCTGGGGACGGCCGGTGCGCCTGGGGACCCGTGGGGCGGGGAAGAGGGGACGCGCCCGCGGTGTTGCGCCCCGGAGGGACGTCGCCGCGTCCCGCCCCGACCTTGCTGGAGGACCCCGAGTGAGTGCCGCGCCCGCCGCCGTGACGATGTACACCACCACCTGGTGCGGGTACTGCGTGCGGCTCAAGAAGCTCATGCAGGTCGAGGGCATCGACTACGCCGAGGTCGACATCGAGCGGGACGCCGCCGCCGCGGAGGTCGTCATGAACGCCAACGGCGGCAACCGCACCGTCCCGACGCTGGTCTTCGCCGACGGCAGCGCCCTGACCAACCCGAGCATCGCCCAGGTCAAGGCGCAGCTGGCGCAGCAGGCCGGCGCCTGACCGGCGGGGGGTGTAGGGGTCGCGGCCCCCGGCGGTGCATCATCGTCCCCCGGCGGGTCGCGACCGTGGCGCGCCGACGTCCACCCGGCCCACCGGCCGAGCACCCGCGGGAGCCGCTGTCGTGACCTCGGACGCCGTGCACCTCCCCCTGCCCGCAGCAGCCGGGGAGGAGCCGCCCGCCGACCGTCCCTCCGTCGTGCTCGCACGGACCGGCCGCGGCTGGAGCGTCCTGTCCCCCGGCCGCGCCGACGACGTCGCCGACCTGCTCGAGGGGCTGACGCTGGCCGACCTCGTCGCCGAGGAGCTCGGCGGCCCGGCCGACCCCGACCGCGCGACGCGCCGCGCCGCCCGCGGGACGGCCGACGCCGGGCCGGACGGCGATCCCCGGGACGCCCGGATCGCCGCGCTCGAGCGGACCGTCGCGCAGCTCGAGCACGCGCTGGCCGCCCGGGTCGCCACCGAGCGGGCCCTCGGCGTGCTCGCCGAACGGCAGGGCACCTCGCCGCGCGTGGCGTTCGAGGCGCTGCGGACGCAGGCCCGGTCGCTCGGGCGGCCGGTGCACGAGCTCGCCCGCGAGGTGCTCGAGACCCTCGACCGCGCGGCCGCCGGGGCGCCGGCCGCCGAGCCGGCCGCGGTCCTGCCGCCGGTCCCCCGCCGCCCGCCCGGCCGACGGGTCCAGCACGCGCCGGGCCGCCCCGGCCCCGCGGTGCCCGCGGACGGCCGCCGCTGAGCGGTCCGCAGCCGCTGACCCCGGGCGCGCTGGCCGACCGGCTGGCCGCCCTCCTCGCCGACGCCGACCCCGAGCCGGGCGCGGCCGCCCTGCGGGTCGCCGTCGACGGGCCCGACGTCGCCGACCCGGAGGGCCTCGCGCGGGCGGTCGCCGAGCGGCTGCCCGCGCTCGGCCGCCCGGCCGTCGTCGTCCCGGCCGCCGGGTTCCTCCGGCCGGCCTCCCTGCGGTTCGAGCACGGCCGTACCGACCCCGACGCCCGCTACACCGACTGGCTCGACGCCGGCGCGCTGGCCCGCGAGGTGCTCGACCGGGTGGGGCCCGGCGGGCCGGCCGAGTACCTGCCGGTCCTGTGGGACGTCGTGCGCGACCGCGCCGCCCGGGCCGGCTACCGCCCGATGCCGCCGCGCGGGGTGCTGCTGGTCCCCGGCCCGCTGCTGCAGGGCGTGGGGCTGGCCTTCGACGTCGTCGTCCACCTGCGGGTGGCGCCGGCCGCGCGGGAGCGGCGCTTCCCCCCGGAGCAGGCGTGGGAGCTGCCCGCCTTCGACCGCTACGACGACGAGGTCGACCCCGTGCTGCTGGCCGACGCGGTGGTGCTCGCCGACCGGCCGGAGCACCCCGCGCTGGTCCTGCAGGGCCGCTTCGCCTGAGCCAGCTGAACGAGGACCCCGACCTCCCCACCCTTCGCGGGCTCAGGGCGGGGCCCGGGTCGGGGCCGAGGATCGGACCGGACCTGCGGGCTCAGTCGAGTTCGCCGGCCACCCAGCGGTCGATGATGTGCCGGGCGATCGAGACCGGCGGCGGCAGCGCAGCGGGCCCGCGGCCCGAGCGCAGCTCGTCGCGGGTCCACCAGCGGGCCTCCTCGATCTCGGTCGGGTCCAGCCGCAGCTCCAGGTCGCCCTCGGCCCGCGCGACGAAGCCGAGCATCAGCGACTGCGGGAACGGCCAGGGCTGGCTGCTCACGTAGCGGACGTCGGTGACCTCCAGCCCGACCTCCTCGGCGACCTCGCGGGCCACCGCGCCCTCGGCGGACTCCCCCGGCTCGACGAACCCGGCGAGGATCGAGAACCGCCCGGGCGGCCACACCGCCTGCCGGCCCAGCACGCAGCGGTCGCCGCCGTCGTGGACCAGCATGATCACCGCCGGGTCGGTCCGCGGGAACAGCTCGGTGCCGGTGACCGGGTCGCGCTGCACCCAGCCGGCCCGCTCGATCGTCGTCGCGGCGCCGGACAGCGGGCTGAAGCGCGCCCGCTCGTGCCACTCGAGGATGCCGACGGCCTGGGCGAGCAGGCCGGCGTCGAGGTCGCCGAGGTCGGCGCCCACCTCGCGCAGCCCGGTCCACAGGTCCACCGGCCGGCCGTTGACCGTCAGTGCCCGCTCACCGCGGATCGCGGCGTAGGGGACGCCGCCGGCCTCGCCGAGGTACACCGCGCCGGCCGGGAGGGCCGGCTGCTCGTCCCAGACCAGCTCGGGGCCGCCCTCGGTCTCGCGCACCGGGACGGCGCGGCGCTCGTCGACGGTGAGCACCCGCACCCGCCGTCCCCGGGTGGGGTCCTCCAGCGCCCGGCCGAGGTGGTCGCGGTCGTGCGCCGAGCGGGACAGCACCGGCACCGTGCCCGTGGTGTCGGGCGTGCCGGCCGGCCAGAACCCGCGCACCGCCTCCGGCGTGACGACGTCGTCCGGCGTGCTGCCGCCCGGCGGGACGCTCACGCCGGGTCCGGCGCGGCGGCGGCGCTGGCGGTGACGTCGACCGGGCCGAGGGCCCGCAGCGCGTCGGTGACCCGCTCGGCGTCCCCGACGACGACGGCGGTCAGCGCGGCCGGCGCCAGGTACCGGCGGGAGGCCTCCTGCACCTGCTCGACGGTCACCTCGGCCAGCGCGCGCTGGTGCTCGGCCAGCCACTCCGCCGACAGCCCCGACCCGGCCAGCGCGGACAGCGTGCTGGCCAGCCCGGCGTGCGTGGCGGTCGACAGCGCCATGCTGCCGAGCACGTAGCGGCGGGCGGCGTCGAGCTCGGCCTCGGTGACCGGCGCCAGCGCCATCCGGCCCAGCTCGGCCCAGGTCTCGAGGAAGGCGGCGCCGGTGACCTCGGTGGCGACGTCGGCCTCCACGAGGAACGACGAGGCGGCGGCCAGGTGGTCGACGGCGCTGCGCGGGCTGTACGAGTAGCCGCGCCGCTCCCGGATGTTCTCGACCAGCCGCGAGGAGAAGTAGCCGCCGAACACCATGCTCGCCAGCCGCACCGCGGGCAGGTCGGGGTCGGTGCGGCCCGGCGCCGGCCCGCCGAGGCGGATGTTGGACTGCACCGCGCCCGGCCGGTCGACCACCTCGAGGTGGCCCGGCGCGAGGGTCGGGGCGGGCTTGGCGCCGGCCGCGGCGCCCTCCCCCGTCCAGCCGCCGAGCGCGGCGGCGACGGCGTCGGTGGCCGCCGCGACGTCGAGGTCGCCGACGAGCACCAGCGTGCTGCCGGCGGGCAGCAGCCGCTCCCGGTGCAGCTTGCGCAGCGCCGGGGCGGCCACCTTGCCGACCAGGTCCGGCGCCGGGAGCTGCGCGGCGTAGGGGTGGGTGCCGTAGCGGCGGGCGGCCAGCGCGGTGCGGGCGATGACGCCGGGCTGGGAGCGGGCGATGGCGATCCGCTCGGCCACCCGGTCGCGCTCGGCCTCGACCTGGTCGCCCGGGTAGGCGGCCTCGGTGAGGACCTCGGCGAGCACGCCGAGCACCGGGGCCAGCCCCTCGGACAGCAGCGTGGTGGCGAACAGCAGCCGGTCGGGGTCGGCGGCCACGGTGAGCTCGGCGCCGTGGGTCTGCAGCGCCTCGGCGACGGCGGTGGCGTCGCGCTGCCCGGTGCCGAGCAGCACCGCGCCGGAGAGCACCGAGGACCGGGCGGCGTGCTGGAGGGCGCCGCGCGGGGAGGTCGCGGCGAACGGCACGCGCAGCCGCAGCTCGACCAGGGGCACGCCGGGCCGCGGCACGACGACCACGGCCAGCCCGTTGGGCAGCGTCGTCGTCGCCACCTCCGGGACCGGCTGCGGGCGCGGCTCGCCCAGCGGCGGGATCAGGCCCAGGTCGAGGACGGGGGCGCTCATCGGGCTCCTCCGGTGGCGCGCAGCTCCAGGACGGCGGCGGTGCCGGGATCGAGCCCCTTGGCGGCGACCTGCACCGCGTCGGGGGTCACCGCGGCCAGCCGGGCGGCGAGCTCGCCGGCCAGCTCGGCGCGGCCGTGGACCAGCTCGGCGCCGGCGAAGGCGAGCGTGCGGCCGAGCACCGAGTCGGCCTGGCGCAGCAGCTGCGCGCTGGTGCGGGCCTGCACCCGGGCCAGCTCCTCGGCGCTCACGCCCTCGGTGGCGACCCGGCCGATCTCCTCGTGCACCGCGGCCAGCACGTCGTCGACGGGGACGGCGGCCGGGTGGTGCACCTGGGTGGTGAGCAGCGTGGCGTCGCGGACGTCGAACGGGTCGCCGAACAGGCCCACGTAGCTGCTCTGCGCCACGGCCAGGCGGTCGTCGTGCACCAGCCGGCGCTCCAGCCGGGAGGCGTCACCCTCGCTGAGCAGCTCGGCGAGCAGGACGGTGCCGAGGTAGGTGTCGAGGTCGCCGACCGGGTCGGGCACCCGCCAGCCCAGCGCGACGGCGGGCGCGGGGGCCAGCCGGTCCTCGACGACGTCGCGGCGCACCGCCGTCGGCGAGGGCTCGCCGGTGTACGGGGTGGGCGGCACCTCGCGGGCCTCGACCGGGCCGAACCAGCGGCGGACCAGCCGCTCGGTCTCGCCGACGTCGAGGTCCCCGCCGATGCACAGCACCGCGTTGCCCGGTGCGTAGTAGCGGGAGAAGAAGTCCTCGGCGTCGGCGACCGTGGAGCTCTCCAGGTCGACGAACGAGCCGTAGCCGTCGTGGGTGTTGGCGAAGCTCCCGAAGGCGATCTGCGGCAGCTGCAGCCAGGGGAAGGCGCCGTAGGGCCGGTTGAGCACGTTGACCCGGATCTCCTCCTTGACCACGTCGATCTGGTTGCGGAGGTTCTCCTCGGTGATTGCCGGGGCGGCCATCCGGTCGGCCTCGAGGAACAGCGCGCGCTCGAGCGCCTCGGCGGGCAGCGCCTCGTAGTAGTTCGTGTAGTCCTGGTGGGTCGAGCCGTTGAACGTGCCGCCGGCGGCCTGCACCAGGCGGGCGTGCTCCATCTTCGGCACGTGTGCCGAGCCCTGGAACATGACGTGCTCGAAGAGGTGGGCGAAGCCGGTGCGGCCCTCCGGCTCGTTGCGCATGCCCACGTCGTAGAAGACGGTCACGGCGACGACCGGCACGCTGCGGTCGGGCGCGAGGACCACTCGCAGCCCGTTGTCGAGCGTGAAGCGCTCCACCGGGTGCCGCAGTGTCAGGTCGGCTCCCGCTGCTGTCACGGACCGACCCTAACCACGCGGGACGACGCCGCGCCGGGCGCCTACAGCACGTCGATGTCGGCGACGATCCGGTCGATGGTCCCGTAGAGCTCGGCGTGCGTGTTGGGGATCGAGACGTAGAGCAGCGCGGGGTCGGGCCGGCCGACGTCGACGACCAGCAGCGCCGCCCGCTCACCGGTGGAGTCGTAGCCCTCGACGTCCCAGGTCAGCTGGAACTCGACGAGGTGCGCGGCGTGCCCGTCCACGGTCAGCGCCTCGTCGCGGAGCACCTCCCGCTCGTTCGGGTACGGGTAGTAGGCCGCGCGCACGCTGTCGGCCAGCGTCGTCACCGTCGCCTGCTCGCTGCCCGGGCCGGTCCAGCCGTAGCCGTCGGAGACCGGCCCCGACGTGCACTGGGCGATGAAGTTGCCGCCGTCGGGGGTCTGCTCCTGGGTGGTGAAGTACTGCCCGGCGATGGTGCGGGTCTCCGGCATGAGACCGAGGTCGTACTCGTACCAGCCGTTGCCGAGGAACGGGTAGGAGATGCCCGACTCCTCGTCGATGATCCGCACGGTGCCCGGCGGGAACGTGGGGCCGGCGGGTGAGGAGCTCGCGACCGGCGGGTCGGTCTCGGTGCCCGGCCCGGTGGGGCTGCCCCCGGACAGGCCGACGACCAGCGCGACGACGACCACGGCGACGACGGCCAGCACCGATCCCCCGACCCACCAGGCCGTGCCGGGACGGCGGGCCGGCTGCGACGAGGGGCCCGGCTGCCAGGACCCGCCGCCCTGCGGCGACGGCACCGCGGCCACGGGGGGCGCCTGGACGGCGACGCCGGGACCGGCCGGCGTCGTGACGTCCGACCAGGTCTCCCCGTTCCACCAGCGCACCATGCCGGGCGCGCCGTCGGGGTCGGGGTACCACCCCGCGGGTGCGCGGGTCAGCCCAGGTCCGGTCACGGGGGGCAGCGTAGGGCGGGCGGCGCGCCGCCCCGGGCTGCCGCGGCGCGGAGGGTCAGCCGAAGCCGCGGTCGGCGACGTCGTCCCACCAGCTGCGCAGCGTGGACAGTCCCTGCTCGCCGCCGCCGCGCTGCTCGGCCACGGCCCGGGTGCCGAGGTCGTCCCACGTCCACGCGAGGACGGCGTCGCCCTCGCCGTCGACCCAGCACGCCGCGCGGCCGACCTCGGCCTCGTCGTCGTCGAGGACCGGGAACCAGCCGGCGGGGCCGGGCTCGCCGTCCACCTGCCGGCCGCACGAGTAGCGGTCCTCGAGCTCGGTCAGCCCCTGCTGTTCGACGTCGGCGGCGAGGGCCCGGGCGGCACCGTCGCCGTCGTGGGCCGAGTAGGTGACCGCGGTCGGCCCGCCGTCCTCCGGGTCGCCGGGGCAGCCGACCTCGCGGAGCACGCCGTCGGGGGGCTCCTCGGCGGAGCACCCGGCGGGGTCGGTGCCGACCGCCAGGGCCGAGGCCACCAGCCGCTGGCCGGCCGCCCGGGCGTCCTCGCGGGCGTCGTCGAGCCGGAGGACCACCGCGACCAGCGCCCCGGCGAGCGCGAGCGCGAGGACCGCGCCGAGCCCGGCGAGCACCCACGGCAGGCGCGCGGGCCGCGGCGGGGCCGGCGGGCGGTGCCCGACGGTGGTCGGCGGGGCCGGCGGGCGGCCCACCCTCTGCTGCCGGGTGACCGCCCGGCCGGGGGCGCCGTCGGCGGCCGGGCCGACCGCCGTCCCGCCGTCGCCGCCGGGGACCGGGACGCCGCTCTCGGCCAGCGCGGCCCGGGCGGCGGCGGCCATGGCCCCGGCCGTGGGCCAGCGCCGGTCGCGGTCCTTGGCCAGACCCCGCAGGACCACCGCGTCGAGCGCCGGCGGGACGCCCGGGGCCAGGGACGACGGCGGGGGCGGCGGCTCGTGCACGTGCGCGGCCATGAGCGCCACCGGGTCGTCGCCGGCGAACAGCCGCCGCCCGGTGAGCGCCTCGAACAGCACGCAGGCCAGCGAGTACGTGTCGGCGCGGGCGTCGAGCTGCCCGGAGCCGAACCGCTCGGGCGCCATGTACTCGGTGCTGCCCACGGCCACGCCGGTGCCGGTCAGCGCCGGGCCGGTGGCGTCGGCCGAGGTGCGGGCGATGCCGAAGTCGGCGAGGTAGCAGAAGTCCTCACCGGGCGCGGACGCCGCGAGGTCGCCGCCGTCGGCGCGGGCGACCAGCAGCACGTTGGAGGGCTTGACGTCGCGGTGCACCAGGCCGCTGGCGTGCGCGGCGTCGAGCGCGCGGGCCACCTGGCCGACGACGTCGGCCGCGCGCACCGGGGACAGCCGCCCGGCGCGGCGCAGCAGCGAGGCCAGGTCCTCCCCCTCGACCAGCCGCATGTCGAGGAACAGCTGGCCGTCGATCTCGCCGTACCGGTGGATGGGGACGACGTGCGGCTCGTTCAGCCGCGCGGCGATGCGGGCCTCCCGGCGGAACCGCTCGCGGTAGCTCTCGTCGGCGGCCCACTGCGGGTGCAGCACCTTGAGGGCGACGTCGCGCCCGTGCTCGCCGTCGTGGGCGCGCAGCACCTGGCCCATCCCTCCGCGGCCGAGCACGCCGAGCACCCGGTACGGGCCGAAGCGCCCGCCGTCCCCCGCCGCGGTCACCGGGCGGCCAGCTCCCGCCACAGGTGGGCCGCGGCCTCGGCGCCGCGGTGCAGCATCGGCAGCAGCACCCGCTCGTTCGGCGAGTGGATGCGGTCGGTGGGCAGGCCCGCGCCGAGGAAGACCAGCGGCGCGCCGAGCACCTCGACGAGGTCGGCCTCCGGGCCGCTGCCGCCCTCGCGGGTGAACAGCACGTCGTCCGGGGCGGTGTCGAACGCCTGCCCGATGGCGCGCAGCAGGGCGCCCGTGTGCGGCGAGTCGAGGTCGCTGGCGCACGGGGCGACGCCGCCGGGCGGGGTGTGCACCTCGGCCGTGATCCCCTCGGGCAGGTGCTGCTCGACCCACGCGCGCAGCATCGGGCCGACGTCCTCGGGACGCTGGTCGGCGACCAGCCGGAAGGTCAGCTTGGCGTGCGCCTCGGCCGGGACGATCGTCTTGTGGCCGGGGCCGGTGTAGCCGCCCCACATGCCGTTGACCTCGGCGGTCGGTCGGGCACCGACCCGCTCCAGCGTGCTGAACCCGGCCTCGCCGGCGGTGGCGCGGGAGGCGGCCGGCCCGGCCAGCCAGGCGGCCTCGTCGAACGGCACGCGGGCCATGAGCTCGCGCTCGCGGTCGGTCAGCTCCCGCACCTTCGCGTAGAAGCCGGGCAGCGTGACCCGGCCCTGCTCGTCGTGCAGCGCCGCGAGCAGGGACGCCATCGCGTGCAGCGGGTTGGGCACGCCGCCGCCGAAGGACCCGGAGTGCAGGTCGACGGCGGGGCCGCGCAGGGTGATCTCGGCGTCGGCGAGGCCGCGCATCGCGACGACGGCGCTGGGCACGTCGGGGGCGGCCATGCCGGTGTCGCTGACGACGACGACGTCGCAGGCCAGCCGGTCGGCGCGCTCGCGCAGCAGGTCGGCGAAGTGCGGCGAGCCGGACTCCTCCTCGCCCTCGACCAGCAGCTTCACCGTGACGGCGGGGGTGTCGCGGCCGGTGGCGGCCAGGTGCGCGCGGATGCCGAGCAGGTGGAAGGCGACGTTGCCCTTGTCGTCGATGGCGCCGCGGGCGTGCAGCTCCGGGCCGGCCGGCGTCTCCACCCGGGTGGGCTCGAACGGCGGGTGGTCCCACAGCTCCAGCGGGTCCACCGGCTGCACGTCGTGGTGGCCGTAGACCAGCGCGACCGGCGCGTCGGGGTCGGCGCTGGGCCACTCGGCGTAGACGGCCGGGGCGCCCGGCGTCGGCCAGATCTCGACGACGGGGAAGCCGGTGCGGCGCAGCGCCCCGGCCAGCCAGTCCGCGCTCGCCGCGACGTCGCCGGCGTGCCCCGGGTCGGCCGAGATCGAGGGGATGCGCAGCCAGGCGTCGAGATCGGCGTGGAGGTCGTCGAGGTGGGCCTGCACGAAGTCGCGTTCCGGGCTCGTCACGAGCGCGACGGTAGCGGCGGGCCGGCACCGGATACCTTGCGCCCCATGGCCGGAGAGCTGTTGCGGGTGGACGTCGGTGACCTGACCTTCGACGTGCGGGCCGACGGCCCCGGGGACGGGCGGCCGGTGGTGCTGCTGCACGGCTTCCCGGAGACCTCGGCGTCGTGGGCCGCGGTGACGCCGCGGCTGGCCGAGGCGGGGCTGCGCACCTACGCCGTCGACCAGCTCGGCTACTCCCCCGGCGCGCGGCCGCTCGAGGTCGGCGCCTACGCGCTGCCCAACCTCGCGCAGGTCACCGCCGACCTCATGACCGCGATGGACGTCCCGGTCGCCGACGTCGTCGGGCACGACTGGGGCGCCAACGTGGCCTGGGCGCTGGCCGGCTGGCACACCGACCGGGTGCGGTCGCTCACCGCCGTCTCGGTGCCGCACCCGACGGCGTTCACCGCGGCCTTCCGCTCCGACCCGGAGCAGAAGGAGCGCTCGTCCTACATCCGGCTGTTCTGGCAGGAGGGCAAGGCCGAGGAGGTGCTGCTGGCCGACGGCGCCCGCCGGCTGCGCCGCATGTACGGCGACGCCGTCGACCCGGAGGCGGTCGAGGAGTACGTGGCGGTGCTGTCCGCGCCGGGTGCGCTCACCGCCGCGCTCAACTGGTACCGGGCGATGAGCTCGGCGACGCCGGTGGACGACGTCCCGGTGCCGACCACCTTCGTGTGGAGCGACGCCGACATCGCCATCGGCCGGATCGCCGCCGAGGGCTGCGGGTCCTTCGTCGCCGGTGACTACCGCTTCGTCGAGCTGGCCGGGGTGAGCCACTGGATCCCCGAGCAGGCGCCCGACCAGCTCGCCGCCGCGATCCTGGACCGCATCGCCTCCTCCTGACCGCGCCGCCCGACCGACCTCACCGGGCGGTGCCCGGCCGCGCGCCGCGGGGTGAGGTCGGGCACCGCGCGGTGAGGGCGGGGCGCACGGCGGCGCCGCGACGGCGAGGTCGCGGCGGCGTCAGCCGAGGTCCTCGTCGGGCGGCGGGGGCAGGTCGTCGTCGGGCTCGGGCGGCGGGGGCAGCTCGTCGTCGTCCGGCTCGGGCGGCAGGTCCTCGTGGCCGGCCTCGCCGGTGACGAGGGCGATCAGGCCGGCCTCGTCGAGCAGGTCGACCGGGCGCACGGTGACGCCCGCGGCGACGTGGTGGAAGCCCGCGCTCACCTTCTCCACCGGGACGCCGGTCAGCCGCGACCAGCCCAGCCGGTAGGCGGCCAGCTGCACCGCGGCCGCCGAGAGCTCCGCGCCCGACGGCGGCGGGCCGGTCTTCCAGTCGACGACCTCGAAGCCGCCGTCGCCGTCGGCGAAGACGGCGTCGATCCGGCCGCGCAGGGTGAGCGGGCCCAGCGGCGTCTCGAACGGCACCTCGACCTCGACCGGCTGCCGGTCGGCCCACGGGCTGGCGAGGAACGCCGCCTGCAGCGCGCCCAGCGCGCCGTCCGGTGCCGCCGCCTCGTCGCCCGAGCCGGGCAGCTCGTCGAGGTCGAGCAGCCGGGAGACGCCGAAGCGCTCCTCCAGCCAGGCGTGGAAGGCCGTCCCGCGGCGGGCCAGCGGCGCGGGCGCGGAGGGCATCGGCCGGCGCAGCCGGCGGGCCAGCTCGGCCGGGTCGCGGCGCAGCGCGACCAGCTCCGACACCGACAGGTGGCTGGGCAGCGGCACCTCGACGGTCGGGCGCGCGGTGCGGCGGCGCTCGCGCAGCAGCAGGTCGGCCTCGCGCACCCACTGCTCGACCTGCGGGTCGCCGGTGCCGAGCGCGGCCGCCGGGTCCAGCGGGTGCGGGGCGGCGCCCGCGACCAGCTCCGCGGCGGCGGTCAGTGCGCGGCGGCGCGGCGGGGACAGCGGGTCGGCCGGCCACACCCCGACCGGCCACTCCTCCAGCGCCGGGTTGGTCGCGCCCTCCTCCGGCCGCTCGGCCCAGGCGACGACGATGCCCGCCCCGGCGGTGCACGCCCGGCGGACGGTGTCGAGCAGCACCGACGGCCCGTTCGGCTTCACGCCCTCCCGCCACCAGCTGCCCGAGCACAGCAGCAGGTGCTTGGCGCGGGTGACCGCGACGTAGCCCAGCCGGATCTCCTCGGCCTCGCCGAAGGCCTTCCACTCCTCGACGTAGTCCTCGAGCGCCGCGCGCACCGCCGCCTGGTCGCCGGAGCCGGGCACCGGCAGCCGCAGCTGCGGCAGCTCGGCGCGGTCGGTGGTGCGCAGGTCGACCGGGATCGCGCCGGGGTCCTTGACCCAGGAGTCGCTGGTGTCGGTGCGCGAGGGGAACTGGTCGGCGGTCATGCCGGGCACGGCGACGACGTCCCACTCCAGGCCCTTGGCCGAGTGCACGGTGAGCAGCTGCACCGACTCGGGGTCGACGGCCACCTCGCCGGGCTCCAGGCCGCGCTCGCGCTCCTCGGCGTCGCGCAGGTACCCGAGGAACGCCGGCAGCGAGGGCAGCTCGGCCAGCTCGGTGAACTCGGCGGCGACGGCGTGCAGCGCGTCCAGGTGCGCCCGCGCCGCCCCGGGGCTCACGCCGGGCGTGCTGGCCAGCTCGGTCTCCAGGCCGAGGGTCCGGGCGACCTCGTCGACCAGGTCCGGCAGCGACTCCCCCAGCCGCCCGCGCAGGTGCGCCAGCTCCCCGCCGAGCCGCCGCAGCCGGCGGTAGGCCGCGCGCGAGTACGCGCCGGGGTCGCCGAGGTCGTCGAGCGCCTCGACGATGCTGCCCCGCTCGGAGCGCCGGACCGTCTCGTCGTCGTCCCGGTCCGGCCTGCGCGCGTGCACCAGCGTGCGGGCGCGGGCCTCCAGCGCCGCCAGGTCGCGCGGGCCGATCCGCCACCGGGCGCCGGTGAGCAGCCGGCCCAGGGCGTCGCCGGCGGAGGGGTCGACCAGCACGGTGAGGGTGGCGACGACGTCGGACACCTCGGGCACCTCGAGCAGCCCGCCGAGCCCGACGACGGTCACCGGCAGCCCGCGGGCGCGCAGCGCGGCGGCGATGCCGGGCAGCTGCTTGCGGGTGCGGACGAGCACCGCCGTCGTCGGCGGGCGGCCGTCGGGCCGGGGCGGCAGCGCCGGGTCCTCGCCGCGCCAGCAGGCGGCCAGCCGGTCGGCGAGCGCCTCGGTCTCCTCGGCCACCGTCGTGTACAGCCCGGCCAGCACGGTGCCGGGCCCGGCGCCCGGCCGGGCGGTGAGGTCCGGCAGCGCCACGACCGGCGCGGGCAGCAGCCCGGCGACGGCGTTGGCGACGTCGAGCACCGCGCCGTCGTTGCGCCAGCTCGTGGCCAGCGTGAGCCGCTCCGCCTTCCTGCCGCGGGCGCCCGGGAAGGTGCGGTCGAAGCGCTCGATCGTCCCGGACGAGGCGCCGCGCCAGCCGTAGATCGACTGGCGGGGGTCGCCGACGGCCAGCACCGCGTGCCCGGTGGCCCGCCCGAACAGCGCCTCGAGCATCCGCAGCTGGCCGACGCTGGTGTCCTGGTACTCGTCGAGCAGCACGATCCGCCAGCGCGACCGCTCGCGGCGGCCCACCTCGGGCGCGGAGACGGCGATCCGCGCGGCCAGTGCGACCTGGTCGGAGTGGTCGATCGCACCGGCGGCGCGCTTGCGCCCCTCGAACGCCTCGACCAGCGGCAGCAGCGCCACCCGGGCGCGCTGCCGGGCGAGCATCTCGACGACCGGCTTGTAGGGGCCGCGCTTGCCCTTCGCGTCGGGGTAGCCGGCCACCTGCGCCTCCAGGCGCGCGGTCCAGGTCCGCAGCGCCGCGGGGCTGACGTCGTGCTCGCCGAGCTCGGCGGCCAGCGCCAGCACGTCCTCGGTGGTGGTCAGCGGGCTCAGCGGGACGTCGTCCATGTCGCCGGTCCAGCCGGACACGACGGCGGCCGCCTGCCCCCAGCACATGGCCGGGCCGAGCACGCCGGCGCCGGGCTCGACGCCGATGCGCAGCCCGTGCTCGGAGACCAGCGAGGCGGCGTACCCGTGGTAGGTCGAGACCGTCGGCATCGAGACCGCGAGCCGCTCCTTGAGCTGCGGGTCGGTCTGGGGGTGGCGGGCGAGGGCGCCCAGCCGCAGCCGGATCCGCTCGTTGAGCTCGCTGGCCGCCTTGCGGGTGAAGGTGAGCCCGAGGATCTCCTCCGGTGCGACCAGCTCGTTGGCGACCAGCCAGCACACGCGGGCGGCCATCGTCTCGGTCTTGCCCGAGCCGGCCCCGGCGACGACGACCAGCGGCCGGTCGGCGGGCGCGGACACCACCCCGGCCTGCTCGGGCGAGGGCGCGTAGGACAGCCCGCAGCGGGCGGCCACCTCGGCCGGGTCGAGCAGCCGCTTCGGCGCGACCGGCTCGGCGACCGCCGGGCCCAGGAGGTCGTCGAAGGAGAGCTGCTCGTCGGGCGTGGGCGCGCGCCGGCTCACCGGCGTCCCCGCCGCGTCACGCGGTGACCTGCCGGCCGCGCTCGTGCAGCGGGCAGCTGCGCCGCGCCGGGCAGCGCCCGCAGTGGCTGCCGGTGCGCACCTCGAAGGTGGCCGCGCCCATGCCCTCGCCGACCTCGGCGACCAGCTGCCCCGCCCACGTCTCCCCCAGCGGCACGTCCGGCGGCAGCGCGTCCTGCGCCTGCTCCTTCGCCCTCGTGCCGGTACCCACCTGCAGCAGCGAGGCCCCGCCGGGCGCGGTGCCGTGGTCGCCGAACGCGCCGGCGGCCACCGCGACCTGGTAGGCGGCCAGCTGCCCGTGGGTGTCGACCTCCTTGGCGTGCGTGCGGCCGGTCTTGAGGTCGACGACGACCAGCCGGCCCGCCGCGTCGCGCTCCAGCCGGTCCACCTGGCCGCGGATGCGCGCCCGGCCGACGGTGACGTCGAAGTCGGCCTCGGCGGCCAGCAGCTCGCGGCGGTTGGCGGCGTGCCAGCCGAGGAAGCGCTCGAGCATGTCGCGGGCCGCGACCCGCTGCCGCTGGTCGGCCCAGCCGGGGCCGAGGTCGAGGGCGTCGAGCTCCTCGGCCAGCGCGGCCCGCGCCTCGGCGGGCGGCAGGCCCTCGGCCACCTTCTGCGCGACCGCGTGCACCGCCGAGCCGACCGTGCGGTGCGACTCCGGGGCGGCCTCGGCGCCGACCGCGCCCAGCACCCACTTCAGCGGGCAGCGCTGGAAGGTCTCGATCGCCGACGGGCGCACCCGCACCACCTCGTCGCCGGGCACCAGCGGGGCGTCGTCGGACAGCGGCGCCAGGCCCCACCAGTCCTCCGGGGACGCGCCGGGCACGCCCTCGGCGGCCAGCCGGCGCAGCACCGCCGCGGCCGCCGAGCGGCGGGCCGGCTCGGTCTGCGGGTCGCTGACCGCGCGGCGCAGCTCGGCCACCAGCGCGGGCAGGGTGAGCGAGCGGGGCAGCGGCGTGAGCGGCCGGCCGTCGTCCGGCGGCGGGACGACGAGGTCGAGGAACCGGGAGGCGGTGGCCCCGGCGTCGGGGCCGTCCAGCGCGCCCTCGACGGCGGTGACCACCAGCCGCTTCCGGGCCCGGGTGGCGGCGACGTAGAACAGCCGCCGCTCCTCGGCCAGCATCTGCGTGCGCCGGTCCACCGACGTGCCGTCGATGCCGGCGACCCGCTCGACCAGCAGCTCGGTGCCGAGCAGCGTGCCGCGGTCGCGCAGGTCGGGCCAGACGCCCTCCTGCACGCCGGCGACGCACACGACGTCCCACTCCAGGCCCTTGGACGCGTGCGCGGTGAGCAGCCGGACGGCGTCGGTGGCGGCGTCGCGCTCGGCGCCGGTGAGGCCGGGCAGCTCCTGGGCCGACAGGTGCTCGACGAACGCGCCGACGGTGGCCGACGGCAGCCGGTCGACGAACCCGGCCGCGGCGTCGAACAGCGCGACGACGGCGTCGAGGTCGCGGTCGGCGGCGGCGCCGGCGGCTCCCCCGGCGGCGCTGGCCCGCGCCCACCGGCCGGCCAGGCCGCTGCGCTGCCACATCGCCCACAGCACGTCCTCGGCCGACCCGTCGCGGGCGAGCGCGACCCGGCCGGCGGCGAGCACCGCGGCCACCCGGCGGGCCGGCCGGGCCACCGCGTCGGGCAGCTCCTCGAGCAGCGGCTCGTCGGCCAGGGCGGTGGCGAGCGGCGTGCCGCGCTCGTCGGCGTCGACGCCGCGCTGGGCCTGCGCGATCCGCACCGCCCGGCGCAGCCGGCGCAGGTCGAGGACGGTGGCGCCGCCGAGCGGGGAGGCCAGCAGCGCCTCGGCGCCGGGCTCGTCGAGGGCCAGCGCGCCGGGCTCGTCGCCGGGCCGGGGCAGCAGCGCGGTCAGCGCCGCCAGCAGCGGCGCGACGGCCGGCTGCGCGGCCAGCGGCAGGTCGTCGGTGGACACCTCGACCGGCACGCCCGCCGACGTCAGCGCGCGGCGCAGCGGGCCGATCGCCAGCACGGTGCGGACGACGACGGCCATGTCCGACCACGGGACGGCGTCGACGAGGTGGGCGCGGCGCAGGGTGTCGGCGACGTAGGCGGCCTCGACGGCGGCCGAGCCGAACACGTGCACCTCGGCGCGGCCCGCGTCGGCGCCGTCGACCGGCTGCAGGCGGCGGTGCTCCCACGGGCCGGGCAGCGCCTCGGCGACGCGGCGGCTGACGTCGAGCAGTGCCGGGCCCGAGCGGCGGCAGACGCCGAGCGAGAGCCGCTGCGCGGGCCGGCCGTCGACGGTGCGGAACCGGTCGGGGAACTCGACGATCCCGCGCGGCTCGGCACCGCGGAAGGCATAGATGGCCTGGTCGGGGTCGCCGACGACGACGAGGTCGCCACCGCCCCCGGCGAGCAGCTCCAGCAGCTCGACCTGCGCGGGGTCGGTGTCCTGGTACTCGTCGACGAACAGCCAGCGGGCCCGCGCGCGCTCCTGGCGCAGCAGCTCGGGGTCGTCCTCCAGCTCGGCGATCGCGGCCCGGACCAGCTCGGCGGGGTCGTAGCCGGAGGCGTCGCCGCCGCCGGCCGTGGAGAAGGCGGTGACCGCCTCGTACTGCTCCTGGAACGCCGCGGCGTGCAGCCACGCCTCCGTGCCGGTCTCCCGGCCCCACGCGGCCAGCAGCTCGGGGTCCACGCCGCGCTCGGTGGCCCGCAGCAGCAGCTCGCGCAGCTCGCCGCGGAAGCCGGCGGTGGCCAGCGCGGGCAGCAGCGACGCCGGCCAGCGCACCGCGCCCTCCCCGGCGAGGTCACCGCGCAGCAGCTCGGCGACGACGGCGTCCTGCTCGGCGGCGGTGAGCAGCCGGGGCGGGGCGTCGCCGCGCAGCAGCGCCGCCCGCCGCAGCACGCCGTACGCGTAGGAGTGGAAGGTGCGGGCCAGCGGCTCGCGGATGGTCCGGGCGACCCGCGCGGTGATGCGGGTGCGCAGCTCGGCGGCGGCCTTGCGGCTGAAGGTCAGGACCAGGACCTGCTCGGGGTCGACGCCGCGGTCGATGCGGGCGGCGACGGCCTCGACGATCGTCGTCGTCTTGCCGGTACCGGGGCCCGCGAGCACCAGCAGCGGGCCGCCGGCGTGGTCGACGACGGCCTGCTGGGTGGGGTCCAGCCGCGGCGGCGCCACCGGTTCCCGGTGCGGCTGCACGAGCCGGTAGACCGGCGCACCCTCGTCCCCCCGCAGTGCCACCCTCCGATGACACCACGACTCACCGACATCGCCGCGGAGCCCTTCGTCACGCGGGCGGGTACCGCACCCGGTACCAGTGCTCGGTCTCGCCGGGGAGTCGGTCCAGCAGCACCTGTGTCCCGCCGGGGTGCTCGAACACCCGGACGCCGTCGCCGAGCAGGACCGGCGCGAAGAACAGCAGCACCTCGTCGAGCAGCCGCGCCTCGATCAGCTGCCGGGCGACGTCGGCGCCCAGGGCGTTGACGTAGTCGTCCCCCGCCGCCTCGCGGGCGAGGTCGACGGCGCGGTGCAGGTCGTCGGTGTAGGTGACGCCGTCGGACGCCTCGGCGGGCGGCCGGTGGGTGAGGACGACGACCGGCCCGGACCACTGGCCGCCGAAGGCGCCCTCCTGCTCGGTGCCCCGGTTCGGGTCGTCGCCGCCGAAGGTGCGGGCGCCGACCAGCATCGCGCCGACGCGGGTGACCAGCCGGTCCGCCGTCGGGTTCGGGTCGCCCAGGTGCGGGGTCAGCCAGGACATGTCGCCGCCCGGGCCGGCGATGAAGCCGTCCAGCGACGCGGTCGCGGAGTACAGCAGCCGAGCCACGGGTCCCCTCTCGTGCGTTCAGGGCCAGGCGACGGCGGCCAGGTCCACCCGGCCGTCGCGCACCGGCACGCCCTCCCCGGCCAGGAGCTCCAGCTGGCGCACCCGCACGGGCTCGGCGCAGGTGCCGTCGGCGCGGACCACCCGGTACCAGGGCACGGCCGCCCCGCCGCCCCCGCCGGACAGCGCGCGGGCCACCCGCCGGGGCCCGACGCCGACCAGCCGGCCGATCGCCCCGTAGGTGCTCACCCGGCCCGGCGGGATCGAGTCGACGGCGTCGTACACCGCCTCGTCGACGTCGGCGGGGTCCGGCTCGGCCGGCCCCGGGCTCACAGGCGGTAGTCGCTGTTGGCCTGCCACCAGGCGTAGAGCGCGGCGAGGTCGGCCTGCGTGCCACCCGGCGCCCCGACGATGCCCTCGACGAGCGCCGCGTCGTCGGTCCAGGTGATGACCACCGCGTTGTTCTCGGTGTCGATGGCGCACGCCACCAGGCCGCTGTTGGTCCCGCCGCCCCACGAGCCGATGCCGGTCGTCGCGCTGCAGTCCTGGCCCTCGGGGAGCTGCGACAGCCCCTGCCCCGAGGCGTCGTTCGTGAACACCGAGTCCATCGTCGCCTGGTCGGGGTACCGGAAGAACTCGGCCTGCGTCGGGCCGGGCTGGGTGGTGCTCGCGCCGCACGACGCGTGGGCGATGTCGCCGTCCCCGGCGAGCGGGGCCTCCGTGCAGTCGGTGAAGTCGGCCGGGAGGATCGCCAGCAGGTCACCGCCGGACCCGGCCCCACCCGTCGGCGACGGCGCGCTGGTGGTCGACGACGGCGCACTCGAGGACGGGCGCGGCGACGTGCTGGTCGGCGCGCCGGCCGACGAGGTCGTGGCGCCGGCCGCGGGGGCCGGGTCGTCGTCCCGGAGGACGACGAACAGGACGACCGCGGCGGCGACCACGAGGACCAGGGCGGCGACGAGGCCGATGACCAGTCCGCGCCGGTTGCGTCCCGGTCCCGGGCCCCCGGGCTGCCCGTACGGGCCCGGCTGTCCGTACTGACCGGGCTGCCCCTGGCCGTACTGACCCGGCTGCCCGTACTGGCCCGGCTGCCCGTACTGACCAGGCTGGCCCGGCTGGCCGTACTGACCGGGCTGGCCGTACTGACCCGGCTGCCCGTACTGGCCCGGCTGGCCCGGCTGGCCCGGCTGGCCCGGCTGGCCCGGCTGCCCGTACTGACCGGGCTGGCCCGGCTGGCCCTGGCCGTACGGGCCTGGCTGGCCGTACGGGCCTGGCTGGCCGTACTGACCCGGCTGACCCTGGCCCGGCTGGCCTGGCTGGCCCGGCTGGCCCGGCTGGCCCGGCTGGCCCGGCTGGCCCGGCTGGCCCGGCTGGCCCGGCTGACCCTGGCCCGGCTGGCCCGGCTGGCCCGGCTGGCCGGGGGGACCGTAGGGCGGCTGACTCATGGGGACCTCCTGCAGACGTGCTCCGGAGGATAGGGAGACGTCGCGTCCGGCAGGCCCTCCTGACGCGTCGCGGGGGCTACGCCCGGCGGCCGAAGCGGGCCAGCAGCCGCTGCTGCGGGGCGGCGCCGTCGGGCAGCTCGACCGCCGGGGCGAACAGGCCGGGCACGCCGTCGTCGGGCAGCCGCCCGGCCAGTGCCTCCGCGGCGCGGACCAGCGCCGGGTCCAGGGCCTCGTCGCCGCCGGTGGCGCGGGCGAGGTCCCAGGCGTGCACGGTGAGGTCGGCGGTGAGCTCCTCGACGTACTCGCGCGCCGGCGTCGGGCCGCGGCTGAGGTGGACGGTGCCGGCGGTCAGGTCAGCGGTGGCGACCGCGGCCAGCGCCTCGTCCGCGACGGTCTCCCACGCGGTGAGCGGGTCGTCCCCGAGCAGGGCGTCGGTCCCGGACGGCACGCGCGCGGCGACGTCGTCGAGGGGCTCGCCGGCCAGCAGGCCGGGCACCCAGTACGCCTCACCGACCAGGTGCGCGACGAGGTCGGCCACGGTCCAGCCGGGCAGCGCCTCGAGGTCCCACTGCCCCGGCTCGACCGCGTCGACGCGGTCGGTGAACGTGGCCTGGGCGCGCTGGAAGAGCTCCAGCAGCTCGGTCGGTGACGTCGTCGGCTCGGGCACCGGACCAGTCAACACGGACGCCGAGGGCCCGGCACCCGTGACGGGTGCCGGGCCCTGGCGACGTCCTGGAACGGCCCTCCTGCAGGGTCCCGCCCCGAGCGACAGCGAGGGGTGGGGGCAGGAGGGTCCTTCGTCAGTACGTGGGCAGCGCCTTGTCGATGCGGGTCGCCCACGCCGTCACGCCGCCCTGGACGTGCACGGCGTCCCGGAAGCCGGCGTTCTTGACCGCGGCGAGCACCTCGGCCGAGCGGACGCCGGTCTTGCAGTGCAGCACGATCGGCTTGTCGTTCGGCAGCTGCGACAGGGCGCGGCCGGAGAGGATCTCGTCCTTGGGGATGAGCGTCGCGCCCGGGATCGAGACGATCTCGTACTCGTTGGGCTCGCGGACGTCGATCAGCTCGAAGTCCTTGCCCGCGTCCATCATGTCCTTGAGCTCGTCGACGGTGATCGTCGAGCCCGCGGCCGCCTCCTGGGCCTCGACCGAGACGACGCCGCAGAAGGCCTCGTAGTCGATGAGGCCGGTGATCGGCTCGGCCTCCGGGTCCTTGCGGACCTTGATGGTGCGGAAGGTCATCTCCAGGGCGTCGTAGACCATGAGCCGGCCGAGCAGCGTCTCGCCGATGCCGGTGATCAGCTTGACCGCCTCGGTGGCCTGGATGGCGCCGATGGTCGCGCAGAGGACGCCGAGCACGCCGCCCTCGGCGCAGGAGGGCACCATGCCGGGCGGCGGCGGCACCGGGTACAGGTCGCGGTAGTTGGGCCCGTGCTCGTTCCAGAAGACCGAGACCTGCCCGTCGAACCGGTAGATCGAGCCCCACACGTAGGGCTTGCCCAGCAGCACGCACGCGTCGTTGACCAGGTAGCGCGTGGCGAAGTTGTCGGTGCCGTCGACGATGAGGTCGTACTGGCCGAAGATGTCGAGGACGTTGTCGCTGTCCAGGCGCGTCTCGTGCAGCCGGACGTCGATCAGCGGGTTGATCTCCTTGATGGAGTCGCGCGCGCTCTCGGCCTTCGACCGGCCGACGTCGGACTGCCCGTGGATGATCTGGCGCTGCAGGTTCGACTCGTCGACGACGTCGAACTCGACGATGCCCAGCGTGCCGACGCCCGCGGCGGCCAGGTACATGAGCACCGGCGAGCCCAGGCCGCCGGCGCCGACGGCGAGCACCTTGGCGTTCTTGAGTCGCTTCTGCCCGTCCATCCCGACGTCCGGGATGATCAGGTGGCGGCTGTAGCGGCGGACCTCGTCGATGGACAGGTCGGCGGCGGGCTCCACCAGGGGTGGCAGGGACACGCTTGCTCCTCGGGGGTCGCGGACTCCGGCCCTGGCCGGTGTTTCGTGCGCACAACAGCGTGACAGGACGCGTTGTTCCCCGGCCCGGAGGTCCCTAGCCCTGGAGGTCCCGGCGGGCGTAGCGGGCCAGCCCGGCGGCCGCCAGCACCGCCGCGACGGCGAGCATCCCGGCCGCGCCCGCGACGTCGAGCGGCTCGGCGGGCACGGCCGCGAGGTGCGCGAACGGCGAGACGTCCCGGATCCACCCCGGCCAGCGGAAGCTGTCGGCCAGGACCAGGAGCAGGTAGCCGCCGGCCGCCGGCAGCACGCCGACGGCGAGCACCGCCGAGGGCAGCCAGCCGAGCGCGAACAGCGCCGCACCCAGGCACAGCAGGGCCACCGGGACGACGGACAGCGCGCCGGCCAGCGCCTCGCCGGGACCGAGGCCTGCGCCGACCCAGGCGGCGCCCGCCCAGGTCGCCGTCCCCGCGGCCGCGGCGACGACGACGGCGCCGGCCGCGACCGCCGCCGTCTCCCACGCCATCCAGCGGACCCGCCCGACCGGCCGGCTGTAGAGCAGGGTGAGCCGGCCCGCGGTCTCGTCGGCGGCGACGGCGGCGACCCGCGCGGCGGCGTACGCCCCGACGGGCACCGCCAGCAGGGTGAACAGCGAGGCCGCGTAGCCCTGCACCGAGGCCAGCCGGTCGAACCCGGCGGCGGCCGCCATGTCCGCGAAGACCGGGTTCTGCCGCAGGAAGTCGACCATCGCGGTGGCCAGCAGGCCGATGAGCAGGAAGTAGGCGGCGACGCCGAGGGACCAGGTCGCCGTCGCCCGCCGGGTGCGGTGCACCGCGAGCCCGGGCAGCGAGCGCAGCAGCCGGCTGGGGGCGTGCGCCCGGTCGGCCGGGCGCCACCGGCCGGCGCCGACGTCGCGCGCCCCGGACACGACGGTGGCCAGGACGGCGGGCACCGCCACGAGGACCGCGAGCACGAGCAGCGGCGCCCACCGGTCGGAGGCGTAGGGCGCCACACGGCCGAGCAGCCCGAACGGGCTCCCCCACTGCAGCCAGGACAGCGAGGGGACGCCGTCGCCCACCATCCGCGCCAGCAGGCCGGCGAGCACGACGGCGACCGCGAGGCCCGTGGCGGAGCGCCGCTCGGCCAGCAGCTGCCCGGCCAGCACGCCGAGCGCGCCGCCGGCCATGGCGGTGCCGCCCACGAGCGCACCGAACAGCGCCGCCCCGGCCGGCGCCGTCCCGGCGAGCAGCATCCCCGCGACGACGGCGGCGCCGACCACCGCGCCCGCCGCGAGCAGGACCCCGAGCGCGGTCCGGACCAGCGCGGCGAGCCGGAGTCGGCCGGCGAGCAGGAGGTCGGCCCGCCCGGCCTCCTCCTCGCCGCGGGTGAGCCGCGTCCCGGCCAGTGCCGCCCAGATGCCGGCCAGCACGAGCGCGACCGTGCCGGTGCGCCAGACGGTGAAGCCGCCGGCGTCGTCGAGGGCCAGCGGGGGCCCGAAGAGGGTGCGGATCGCGGGGTTGTCGGCCAGCGCGGCCAGCGAGTCCAGGCCGACCGCGCCGCTGAGCGTCGACTCGTACTGCTGTGCGACGAAGGCGGCCAGCCCACCGCACAGCACCGCGACGACCACCGTCCCCCGGCGCACGGACCGGACCGCCAGCCGCCGGACGGCCGTCCCGGGCCGCGCCGCGGCGGCGGGCACCCGCCGGCCGGCGTCCGCGCGCGACGCGGTGCGCGTGGTCACGCCGCCCGCCCGTAGTAGTCGAGGAAGATCTCCTCCAGCGACGGCTCGCGGACGTCGAGGCGCACGACGTCGGCGTCACCGAGGACGCGCAGCACCGGGCCGGGCGGGCCGGTGAGCGCGAGGGTGACCTCCAGCGGCGTCGTCCACCGCACGTCGGCCACCCCGGGCAGCTCGGCGAGCCGCGCGAGGCCGGGCGCGGGACCGCCGAGCTGCACGGTCACCTCCGAGCGGCGCAGCCGGCGCAGCTCCGCCAGGCCCGCGACCTCGACCAGCCGGCCGGCCCGCAGGATGCCGACCCGGGTGCACACCGCCTCGACCTCGGCCAGCTGGTGGGAGCTGAGGAAGACCGTCTGCCCGCGGGCGGAGGCCTCGGCGATGCAGGTGCGGAACTCCCGCTCCATCAGCGGGTCCAGGCCGCTGGTCGGCTCGTCGAGGACCAGCAGCGGGGCCCGCGTGGCGAACGCGGCGACGAGGGCGACCTTCTGCCGGTTGCCCGTGGAGTAGGCGCGGGCGCGCTTGCCGACGTCGAGGGCGAACCGCTCGACCAGCTCGTCGCGGTGGGCGGGGTCGGTGCCCGGGCCCACCCCGGCCAGCAGGTCCAGGCACTCGCGGCCGGTCAGCGACGGCCACAGGGCGACGTCGGCCGGCACGTACGCGAGGTGCCGGTGCGCCTCCTCGACGTCGGCCGCCGGGTGCCCGAACACCTCGGCCCGGCCGGTCGTCGGGCGCAGCAGCCCGAGCAGCATCCGGACGGTGGTGGACTTGCCGGCCCCGTTGGGCCCGAGGAAGCCGAAGACCTCACCCGGCGGGACGGTCAGGGAGAGGTCGACGACCGCGTCGGTGGCGCCGAAGCGCTTGCCGAGGGAGTCGAGCAGCACGGCGGGGACGTCCGGAGTCGTCATGGCGCTCCGATCGGGTCGTCGGGATCACGACTGCCGACCAGACTTCCCGGCGCACCGGCTCCGGAGCGTAGCCCCGCCCCGCGCCCGGCGGGAGGGTCCCGCGCCCCTGGTCAGGGGAAGGGCCACGCGTTCTTGACGCACCCCTCGAGGCCGAGGGTCTGCTGCTGCATCACGGGCGCGACCTGGCCGGGGCCGGAGCAGGCCTGGTGGCCGTTGCCCAGCGCGTGCCCGACCTCGTGGTTGACGACGTACTGGCGGTAGGTGGCGACGTCGCCCTGGTAGTGGGGGACGGCGGTCTCCCAGCGGGCAAGGTTGATGACCGCCCGCTCGCCGTAGCGGCAGGAGGTGTAGCCGCCGGTGCCCACGCCGGGGCAGTAGCGCTCCATGCTCCCGGGGCTGACCAGGCTGACCCGGAAGTCGTAGGCGCCGGCGTCGGTGGCGTCCACGCGCTGGAAGGACATCCGGCCGCCGTTCCCCCACGAGCGGGGGTCGCCGAGCGTGGCCTCCACCGCGGCCGCGAAGGCCGCGCCGTCCACGCCGATACCGTCCTCGACCTCGACGACGAAGCGCTGCAGCGGGCCGGTGCCGTAGACCCCCGAGCTGCCGGGCACGACCGCCACGGTGCCCGCACCCTGCTCCACGTACGTGTCGGCCGCCGGCGCCGGGAGGCCGGTCGGGTTGGCGTCGCCCTCCGCAGGCGCGGTGGGCGGGGGGGTGTCCGCCGGGGTCGCGCTCGGCGTCGAGGAGGCCGACGGGGGCGAGGTCGCCGGCGAGGAGGCCACCGACCCGGTGCTGCCGGCGGTCGCGCCCACCCGGGCGGGCGTGCCCGGGCCGACGAGGTCGAGCACCGTCAGCACGGTGGCCACGACGAGCAGCGGGATCGCGTAGGCGCGCCAGCCCCACCGGGTCACGAACCGGCGCACCGGGCCGCGCGGGCGCCGCCGGTTCCGGGCGGCGCGGCGGCCGGCGCCGGGGCGCGCCTCGGGCGCCGCGGGCCTCGGGGGCCGGGGCCGCACCGGCGCGTCACGGCGGTCGGCCGCGGGCGACGGCGGGCGGGAGGGCAGCGGCGGCAGCGGAGGGAGGCCGCGAGCCGGTTCCCTCCCGGTCCGGGCCCCGGAGGACCGGCCGGGCGGAGGACCTGCCACGGTGCCGCCTCCTCGCCGTGTCGGGCCTCGCGGCCGGGGGGCCGCCGGTCGTCCTTCCGGTCACGCAGTGTCGCGGGCGGCGTCACCGCGCGTCCAGGTGAGGTTCTCATGCGTCACACGAGACCCGTGCGACCCGCTGGTGGCGCGTCGCGCACGGCCCGGCTCAGCCCGCGCGGGCCTCCGGCTCGTCGTCGTCCCCGGCCTCCACGGTGCCGTCGCGAGCCCCGGCACCGGTCCCGGCGTCGATGTCCTCGAGCAGGCCGAGCACCGCCCGGGCGGTCTCCTCCGGCGCCTCGAGCATCGCCACGTGGCCGACGGTCTCCAGCACCAGCAGCCGCGCGTCGGGGACGGCCGCCGCCAGCCGCGGGGCCAGTCGCGGGTCGACCAGCCGGTCGCGGTCGCCCCAGACCACCAGCGTCGGCATCCGCAGCGCGCGGGCCAGCCGCCAGGCGTTGGCCCGGCCGACCCGCAGGTAGGAGGTGATCAGGCCGCGCATGCTGCGGGTCAGCGCCCGGTTCGCCCACTCCTGCCGCGCCCGCTCCCGGGTCTCCTCGACGGCGGCGTCAATCCGCCCCGGCGGCACCCGCGCGGGCTCGCCGAAACACATCTGCAGCATGCCGCGCACCGACTGCTCCGGCGTCACGCCGGCCAGCCGCCGCTCGGCGATGGTCGGCACGCCTGGCAGCAGGAGCAGCAGCAGCGCCCGGCCGAAGGCCTGCGGCACGCGGTAGACCGGCATCGCCGGGGAGACCAGCGTCAGGGACGCGACGAGGTCCGGCCGGCGGGCGGCCACCAGCAGGCTGACGAGGCCGCCGAGGCTGTTGCCGAGCAGGTGCACCGGCGCGCCCTGCCCGTCGCCGGGCTGGTCCCGGACGTGCTCGAGGACGTCGACCACCGCGCGCACGTGCCCGCGGACGGAGTACGACCCGCCGGTCGGCGGCTGGGAGCGGCCGAACCCCGGCAGGTCCACCGCCCACCCGGCGCAGCGGACGGCGAGCAGCGCCGCCAGGTCGGTCCAGTTGGTGGACGCGCCGCCGAGGCCGTGGACGTACAGCGCCCGCTCGCGCGGCGCCCCGGGCGGTCCGGCCCAGGGGGTGGTGCGGACGTACACGCTGCCGCCGCTGACCGGCAGCTCCTCGCCGGGCCAGGCGTCCGGCGGGGGGCCGGCGAGGGGCAGGGGCGCCGTCGACAGCCGGGCGGTGGACGACGGGGCGATCGACGGGGGCGCCGGCGGGCGGCGGCGCACACGACGGACCTCGGGCACGCGGCGAACGGTATGCCAGCCGGAGGTGTCGCGTGGAGCGGGTGACCCGCCGGTAACATCCCCGGGACCATGCAGTCCTCCCGACCGGCCCCCGTCCGCCGCACGTCGCGGCTCCCCCGCGGCGCCCGGCGGCTGCAGCTGCTGCAGGCCGCGCAGGAGGTCTTCGTCGCGCACGGCTTCCACGCCGCCGCGATGGACGACATCGCCGACCGCGCCGGCGTCAGCAAGCCCGTCCTCTACCAGCACTTCCCGGGCAAGCGGGAGCTGTACCTGGCGCTGCTCGAGCAGCAGGTCACCGAGCTCACCGACCGGGTGCGCGAGGCGATGGCCGGCACCGAGGACAACCGGCAGCGCGTGCACGGCGCCGTCGGCGCGTACTTCGACTTCATCGACGCCGAGGGCGGCGCGTTCCGGCTGGTCTTCGAGTCCGACCTGCGCAACGACGACGACGTGCGGGCCCTGGTCGACCGCGGCAACCGGGCCTGCGTCGAGGCGATCGCCGAGGTGATCGCCGGCGACACCGGCAGCTCGCCGGAGCAGGCGCACCTGCTGGCCTCGGGGCTGACCGGCCTGGCCGAGACCAGCGCCCGCTGGTGGCTGGCGCAGAAGGGCACGGTGTCCCGCGACGAGGCGGTGTCGCTGATGTCCGCGCTGGCGTGGCGGGGCATCTCCCGCTTCCCGCGGGTCGAGGGCGAGCCGGCCGCGGGCTGATCCGGTCCCGTCCCGGGCCTGTTCGCTGAGGGCACAGGCGCACGCCGGGGCCGGGCACCCCGCGCTGGACTAGCGTGGTCGGCAGCCGTGCAACCCGAGGAGGCATCCCCCGTGGAAGTCAAGATCGGTGTCCAGCACTCCCCCCGGGAGCTGGTCGTCGACAGCCCGAAGACCCCTGACGAGATCGCTGCCGACGTGGCCGCCGCCGTGTCCGGCGGCACGAAGGACGGGCTGTTGACCCTGGAGGACGAGCGGGGCCGCCGCGTCCTCGTCCCGGTCGACCGGATCGCCTACGTCGAGATCGCCCAGGCCGACCAGCGCCGGGTGGGCTTCGTCGCCGGCGCCTGAGACCTCGGTACGTCCCGGAAGGGCGTCCCCGCATCCCGCGGGGGCGCCCTTCCGCCGTCCTCAGGGGTTCAGGCCGAGGGTCTTCATGCGCTCGGTGTGCGCGGCGGTGATGCGGTCCACCAGCCGGACGACGCCGGTCAGGTCGCCGGTGCCGCCGATGATCAGCCGGGCCAGGCCGTCCCGCTCGGCGATGACCGCCTGCGACTGGGAGATCGCCTCCCCCACCAGCCGGCGTCCCCACAGCGCGAGCCGGCCGGCCAGGGTCCGCTGCGCGGCGATCGCGGCCCGGACCTCGCGGACGGCGAAGTCGGCGTGGCCGGTGTCGGCGAGCACCTCGAGGATCAGCGACCGGTCCGGCTCGGGCAGGGAGCCCGCGATCTCGCGGTAGAAGTCCGCGGCCAGGCCGTCGCCGACGTAGGCCTTCACCAGGCCCTCGAGCCAGGTGCGCGGCCGGGTGCCCTCGTGGAAGCCGTCGAGCGCGGCGACGAACGGGCGCATCGCCTCGGTCGGCTCCGCACCCAGCTCGGTCAGCCGCTGCGCCAGCCGGTCGTGGTGGCCCATCTCCGCGGCGGCCATCCGCGCCAGGGCGGCGCGCCCGGCCAGGGTCGGCGCCATCCGCGCGTCCTCGGCCAGCCGGTCGAACGCGGTCAGCTCCGCGTAGGCCAGCACGCCGAGCAGGTCGACGACGGCTCGGGTGTCGACCGTGGTCACGTGCCACCTCCGGGTGGTGTCGGGGCGGGCTGGCCGCGCGGCGACCGAGGCTAGCCGCTGTCCGCGCTAGCATGGGAACAGGCGGGCCGCGAGGCTCGCTGGTATCTGTGCGCTGACGAACGTCGGACGACGCCCTGAGGAGCCCCGACCGGGCACCGGGTGCGTCCCGGTCCTCCCCGGTCCGCTGGCCGCGTCGGCGCTGGAACGCATCCCGCGACACCCGACCGCGGAGCGCCCGGGCGACGACGCCGTCGCCCCCGGCAGCTCCCCCAGCCGACCAGAGGCGAGAGCACTGACCTCCACCGAGAACACCCCCACCGAGACCACCCCCACCGAGACCACCACCCCGAGCACCGAGCTCGAGCACGCCGAGACCGGCGCACCGGCCCCCGAGCAGGTCGAGCAGACCGTCGAGGCCCTCGGCGGCGCTCCCGTCGAGGAGACCGCGCCGCTGTTCAGCGACTTCGACGTCCACCCCGACGTCGTCGCGGCGCTGGCCGAGGCCGGCATCACCCGGACCTTCGCCATCCAGGAGCTCACCCTCCCGCTGGCGCTGGCCGGCAACGACCTCATCGGGCAGGCCCGCACCGGCACCGGCAAGACCCTCGGCTTCGGCGTCCCGCTGCTGCAGCGCGTCGTCCCCGCCGCGGAGGGCGGCGACGGCGTCCCGCAGGCGCTGGTCGTCGTCCCCACCCGCGAGCTGTGCGTCCAGGTCGCCCGCGACCTCGGCACCGCCGGCGCCAGGCGCGGCATCCGCGTGCAGGCCATCTACGGCGGCCGCGCGTTCGAGCCGCAGGTGTCCGCGCTGCAGTCCGGCGTCGAGGTGGTCGTCGGCACCCCCGGCCGGCTGCTGGACCTGGCCGAGCAGGGCCACCTGATCCTCGGCAAGGTCCGCGTCCTGGTCCTCGACGAGGCCGACGAGATGCTCGACCTGGGCTTCCTGCCCGACATCGAGCGGATCCTCGGCATGGTCCCGGCCCAGCGGCAGACGATGCTGTTCTCGGCCACCATGCCCGGACCGATCGTCACCCTGTCCCGGTCGTTCATGACCCAGCCGACCCACATCCGGGCGCACGGCAACGACGAGGGCTCGACCGTCCCGCAGACCACGCAGTTCGTGTACCGGGCGCACAACCTCGACAAGCCCGAGCTGCTCGCCCGCGTGCTGCAGGCCCGCGGCCGCGGCCTGGCGATGGTCTTCTGCCGCACCAAGCGCACCGCCCAGAAGGTCGCCGACGAGCTGGTCGACCGCGGGTTCGCGGCCGCCGCCGTCCACGGCGACCTCGGCCAGGGCGCCCGCGAGCAGGCGCTGCGCGCCTTCCGCAGCGGCAAGGTCGACGTCCTGGTCGCCACCGACGTCGCCGCCCGCGGCATCGACGTCACCGGCGTCAGCCACGTCGTCAACTACCAGTGCCCCGAGGACGAGAAGACCTACGTGCACCGGATCGGCCGGACCGGCCGCGCCGGGCGCGAGGGCGTCGCCGTCACGCTGGTCGACTGGGACGACATCCCGCGCTGGCAGCTGATCAACAAGGCGCTGGACCTGCCGTTCGTGGACCCGCCGGAGACCTACTCCACCTCGCCGTGGGTCTACACCGACCTCGACGTCCCCGAGGGCGCCAAGGGCCGGCTGCCGCGATCCCAGCGGACCCGCGAGGGCCTCGACGCCGAGGTGCTCGAGGACCTCGGCGAGACGGGCAAGAAGACCAGGGGCGCCGGCCGCGGTCCCGCGCGGGAGGAGTCCCGCACCGAGGACGAGCGCCCGGCCCGGACCCGTTCGCGCCGCCGCACCCGCGGCGGCGGTGCCGCGGCCGAGGCCATCGCCGCCCCGCCGGCCGACGCCGCGCCGGCCGAGGCCGGGTCCGACGAGGCCCCCGCGGCCCCGGCCGGGGACGCCGCCGACGGGTCCGGCGAGGGTGCGGCCCAGCCGCGCCGTCGCCGTCGCCGCCGCGGCGGCCGGGGTCGCTCCGGCGCCTCCGGCGCCTCCGCCGGCTCCGGCGCCGAGGGCCAGGACGGCGACGGCGACGGCGGCGACTCCGAGTCCGCCGCGTAAGACGCCGCGTGGCGCTGCGTCCCCCGCCGCTGCGGGTGTGGGTCTGGACGGCGGCCACCCTCGCGCTGGCCGTCGTCGCCACCCTGCTGTGGCGGGGGTCGAGCGTCGCCGCGACCGACAGCACCACCGCCGCCGAACCGCCGGTCCCCTCGGCTGCGCCGGCCGGTGACCTCGCGCCCGCCTGGTCGGTCGACGTCGACGTCCCGCTGCCGGACGCCGTCGTCGAGGGCGGCCGGGTGGTCGTGCCCGTCGCCGACGGCGTCACGGCGCTGGACCCGGCCACCGGCGAGGAGGCCTGGCACTACCGGCGCACCGACGCCGCGCTGTGCGGGCTCTCCGCCGGCGACGGGCTCGTCGTCGCCGTCTTCCGCACCGCGGACCGCTGCGACGAGGCGCTGGCGCTCACCGCCGCCACCGGCGTGCGCGCGTGGACCCGCAACCTGAGCCTGCGCGGCGACGCCACCGTCACCGGCGCCGACCAGGTGGTCCTCGCCAGCAGCGACACCGGCGTCGTCGTCCTCGACCCGGTCGGGGACAACGTCCGCTGGCGGGCGGGCGCGGAGTCCGGCTGCACGCTGCTCGACACCGCCGCGGGCAGCGCCGGCGTCGCGGTGCTGCAGCGCTGCGCCGGCTCGGCCGCCGTCCAGCTACGGCTGTTCGACTCCTTCTCCGGCGAGGCCCGCTGGACCCGCGACCTGGCCGTCGCGGACGGCGACGAGGTGCGGCTGGCCGGCGCGGACCGGCTGGTCGACGTCGTCTCCGGCGACGCCCTGCTGGTCCACCGCCCCGACGACGGCACCCAGCTGCAGGAGCTCGCGCTCCCGGCCCCGACCGACGGCGGCGCGGAGGGCGATCCGGTGCTGCAGTCCGGGACCGGCGACGTCGCCCTGGTGTGGGCGCGCAGCACCGTGTGGGCGCTGGACCGGACGAGCGGCGCGACGCTGTGGTCGACGCCGGCCCTCGGCCTGCCCACCGCGTCCGCCGCCGGCAAGGGCGAGGTCGGGCAGGCCGGCGTCTGGGTGCCCGAGCCCGACGGCCTCGTGCTGCGCGACCCGGCCACCGGCGCCGAGCTCTCCCGGGTGGCGCTGCAGGACCCGCCGGCGCCGGGCGGGCGGGCCGCCGTCGCCGGGCCGGTGCTCGTGTACGCCCTCCCCGACCGGGTGCTCGGGTACGCCTAGTCCCCCGCACGGCGGCGCGGCCGCCGCGGGCGGGGTTCACTGGGACCATGGTCCTGCCCGGCACCTCGCACAGCCCCGACCTCGCCATCGCCGCCGACGACCTGCGCCAGCTCGCCGACCACGACGCGACGCCGCGCACCCTCCCCGGGCGGGCCGGGCCGCTGGCCGCGCTGGACACCGGCGGCGACGGGACCAGCGGCACGGTGCTGCTGGTCGCCGGCTACACCGGCAGCAAGGAGGACTTCGCCCCGCTGCTCGCGCCGCTGGCCGCCGGCGGCTACCGGGTGGTGGCGATCGACCAGCGCGGGCAGTACGAGTCCCCCGGCCCCGACGACCCGGCCGCCTACTCGGTCGCCGAGCTCGCCGCCGACGTCGTCGCCGTGGCCGCCCTGCTGCGCGAGGAGACCGGCACCCCGCACCTGCTCGGGCACAGCTTCGGCGGGCTGGTCGCCCGCGGCGCCGTCCTCGCCGACCCCGCCGCCTTCCGCTCGCTGACCCTGCTCGGGTCGGGCCCCTCCCGGCTGGGCGGCCTGCGCGCCGAGCTGCTCGAGCACCTCGGCCCCCTGCTGGACTCCGGCGGCGTCCCGGGCGTGCACGCCACGCTCGAGCAGCTGGCCATGACCGACGAGCGCGCCCAGGCGGTGCCCGCCCCCACCCGCGCGTTCTACGCCCGCCGGTTCCTCCGCAACACCGCGGCCGGGCTGCGCGGCATGGCCGACGCGATGACCGCCGAGCCCGACCGGGTGGCCGAGCTGGCCGCCACCGGCGTGCCGGTGCTGGTCGCCTACGGCGTGGCCGACGACGCCTGGCCGACGGACGTGCAGGCGGACATGGCCCGGCGGCTGGGCGCCCGGCACGAGGTCATCGACGGCGCGATCCACTCCCCCGCCGTCGAGAACCCGCGCCGCACGCTCGAGGTGCTCGAGGCGTTCTGGTCCTCGGTGCCGGAGGGGACCCGGTGAGCGGCGCCCGGCCCTCGGCGCGCGACTGGACCGTCGAGGAGGACCTGCTCGGCTTCTTCGGGCCCGACAGCGTCACCTGGCGGGTGCACGCCGACCCGGTCTACAGCGTCGGCGGGCTGCGTGCCCTGCTGCTGCAGGCGCTGCACCCGGTCGCGATGGACGGCGTGGCCCGCAACTCGGTCTTCCGCGCGAACCCGTGGCAGCGGCTGGTGCGGACCGCCGAGTACGTCGACACGCTCACCTTCGGCACCCGCCGCGAGGCGGTCCGCGCCGTGCGGCGGGTGCGCGGCCTGCACCGACGCCTGGGCGGCACGGAGGAGACCACCGGCCGCACCTACCGCGTCGACGACCCCGACCTGCTGCTGTGGGTGCACAACTGCGAGGTCGACTCGCTGCTCGACGTCGCCCGCCGCGTCGGCGTCGTCACCCCCGCGGAGGCCGACCGCTACGTCGCCGAGCAGGTGACCGCCGCCGAGCTCATCGGGATCGACCGCGCCGACGTCCCCGGCTCGGCGGCCGCGCTGGCCGGCTACTTCGAGCGGCTGCGCCCCGAACTCACGTTCACCCCGGCCGCGTGGGAGGCGTGGCGTTTCCTCGTCGTCCCGCCGATGCCGCGGTGGGTGCAGTTCCTCACCCCGGCCCGGCCGGCCTGGGGGTCGCTGGCGTCACTGGCGGTGGCCACCCTGCCGCCGTGGGCGCGCCGGATGGCTTCGCTGCCCGGGCTGACGCTGACCGACGCCGCGGCGACGGCGGCGCTGCGGGCGTTCCGCACCGGGATGCTCGCGCTGCCCGACCGGGCCCGGCACTCCCCGATCCGCCGCGCCGCGTTCGAGCGGACGGCCGGCGCGGTCGAGGTCGGCGCCTAGATCCCCGCCTGGCCCTCCGCCCGGTCCCCGTCGGCGGGCAGGAAGCTCCACGTCTCCCGCGGCGGCGTCGCCGCCTGCCCGACCGGGCAGCTGGGCCGGAAGTCGCACCAGCCGCACTGCCGGCCGGGGACGGCGGGGAACGCCTCGTCCGGCGGCACGCCGTCCTCCATCCGCTGCGTGGCGACGGCGATGTCCTCCGCGACGTCCTCGGCCCGGCGCACGTGGTTGGCCAGCGACCGCTCGGTGTGCTCGAAGGAGGCGACCGTGCCGCTGGGCAGGTGGTGCAGCTCGACCCGGCTGCACGGCCGGCGCAGCGTGCGCCGCACGCCGAGCACGTAGGCCGCCAGCGCGGGTGACCCGCGCGCTTCGTCGTCGGTGCTGGGCACCCGGCCGGTCTTGTAGTCGATGACGACCAGCTCGTCGCCGCGCTGGTCGATGCGGTCGACCCGCCCGGTGAGCGCCAGCCGCTCGGTGGTGCACGAGACCTGCCGCTCCAGCCCGACCGGCTCGTCGGCGGGGTCCAGCGACTCGACGTAGCCGGTGACCCAGCCGGCCGCGGTGGCGCGCCAGCGGGCGGCCTGCTCGTCGTCGCGGAAGCCGTTGGCCGACCAGACGCCGTAGAGCAGCTGCCGGGCGGCGACGGCGGTGCGGCGGGCCCGCGGCAGGTCCCACCACGAGCGCAGCGCGGCGTGCACGGCGGAGCCGACCGTGTTGTGCGCCCACGGTGGGCCCTTGGGCGGCGTCGGCCGGTCGACGTAGGCGAAGCGGTAGCGGCGCGGGCAGTCGGCGAAGGTGGCCAGCTTGCTCGGCGTCGCGGGGAACAGCCGGCGCGGCATGCCGGGCATCTCGAGCTGTGCGCCGTCGGACTGCCTCACCCGGCCACGCTATCCGGCGACAGGGCCTCAGCCGGCCAGGGGCACGCTGCCGGTGGACGCGGCCACCAGCGCCTCGTACTGCTCCGGGTCGGTGGTGCACGCGCCGAGCGGCGTCGCCTTGTTCGTGCCGTGGTGGTCGCTGGAGCCGGTGACCAGCAGCCCGAGGTCACCGGCCAGGCCGCGCAGGTGCGCGCGCTGGGCCGGGTCGTGGTCGGGGTGGTCGACCTCCAGGCCGACGAGCCCGGCGTCGGCCATGGCGGCGATCGCGGCGTCGTCGACCACCCGGCCGCGCCGGGTGGCCAGGCCGTGGGCGAACACCGGCACCCCGCCGGCCGCCCGGACCAGCCGGATGCCCTCCAGCACGTCGGTGTCGGCCTTGGTCACGTGGTACGGGCCGCCCTGGTGCAGCAGCGTGGTGAAGGCCTGGTCGACCGACGCGACGACGCCCGCCTCGACCAGCGCCCGGGCCACGTGCGGGCGGCCCACCACGGTGCCGCCGCTGGCGTCCAGGACCCGCTGCCACTCCACCGGGTAGCCGGCCGCGGCGAGCGCGGCGACCATCCGCTGGCCGCGGGTCAGCCGCTCCTCGCGCAGCCGCCGCAGCTCCTCGGCCAGCTCCGGGTGGTGCGGGTCGAACAGGTACGCCAGCAGGTGCACGCTGACCGGCCGCCCCTCCGCGGGGAACCAGCGCGCGGACAGTTCCAGGCCCGGGACGACGGTCAGCCCCTCCGGCCGCGCCGCGGCGGCCGCCGCCCAGCCGTCGGTGGTGTCGTGGTCGGTGAGCGCGACGACGTCGAGGCCGGCGGCGCGGGCGGCGGCCACGAGCGCGGCCGGGGTGTCGGTGCCGTCGGAGACCGACGAGTGGGTGTGCAGGTCGATGCGCATCGGCGTCCAGCCTCCCCCAGGCGGGCGCGCGCTGCTCAGGCCCCCGGCGGGCGCGGGATCGGCTGGGTGTCGTGCCGCGGCGGCGGCGCGGCGGGGCGCCGGCCGTCGTCCGGGTTGCCCTCGTCGTCGCCGGCCGCGGCGCCGCCCCCGTCGCTGCCGAACAGCAGCTCGCTCACCTCGCGGTAGAGCAGGTCCGCGCGCGGCAGGAAGGTGATCTGCGACAGCGCCTGCTGCGAGCCGGCCGACTCGAACCGGAACGTGCCGTAGCCGAGCAGCTGGCCGGGGACGGTCTCCTTCCAGGTCAGGTCGGTGATCCGGCGCAGCGGCAGCAGGCTGACCGTGCGCGCGACGATCCCCGAGGTCAGCAGCACCCGGCGGCGGGTGACGATGAAGTGCCGCATCCACCACTCCCCGGCCCGCAGCGCGAACCAGCCGAGGGCACCGAGGACGACGAGCAGCCCGGCGCTCGCGCTGACCCGGTTGTCGGGGTCGAGGGTGAGCACCCACAGCCCGACGAGCAGGACGGCGACCGCCTTCGCGCCCGGCCACAGCAGCACCGCCCAGTGCCGGCGGGTCGCCACGACCGCCTGCTCGCCGGGGAGCAGGTACTTGGCGGCGTCCTTGGCCCACCGCGGCGGGCGGCCGCCGGCCGGGCCGCTCACGGCGGGGTCAGACGAGCGAGCCGACGAAGGCCGCGATCGACGACGCCGCGCTGCCGAGCGCCTCCCCCGCGCTGCGCACCACGTCGGCCGAGGCCTCGGGACGCTGGATGACGTAGAAGACGACGAAGGCCACCGCCAGCCAGACGAGCACCTTCTTCAGGTTCACCGCCACCCCCGGGGGTCCGCTCGGACCGGCGGGCACGGCGCCCGCACGGCTGGGCCCGGAGGCCGGCCCCATGGGTAACACAGGCCCCAGCGCCCCCCGGCGGGACACGCCGGGCGGCGGACGGACGGGTCAGTCCCCCGGCAGCAGGTGCTCGCTCGGCGGGCCGAGCGGGAGGTCCGGGTACAGCCGTTCCCGCAGGTCGAGCAGGCGCATCTCCTCGGCGAGCAGCCAGCCGGCGGACATCGGCCACATGACCAGCCACAGCCACACGCCGTAGGCCTCACCGACGAACGCGGCCCGGTCGTCGGAGGTGGGCACCGCCCACAGCGGCGCGTGCTGCCCGGCGGCCTCGACCGCCGCCGACGACGGGCCGGTGATGACGTCGCCGGGGTCCAGGCCCGGGAGGCCGGCGTAGCCGCAGCCCACGCCCATGCCCGGCTCCTCGGCGACCAGCACCAGCTCCGCCGACCCGCCCAGGGGTGCCGGCCCGGCGCAGCCGACGACGATCGCCCGGGCCCCGGGCTCCCCGCCCCAGGCCAGGCCGGTCACCGACCAGCCCGGGGGCACGGGGTCGGGCACCCACGCGGGCACCCGGGCGTCGGCGGTCACCGCGGCGATGGCGTCGTGGGCGATGAGCGTGGTGTGGTGCAGCGGGGTGACCGCGCCGTGCACGTGGCACCAGGCCACGGCCGAGTCCCCGGGGCGCACCACCAGTGGTTCGCCGCAGCGGGGACAGACCGGGGAGGCGCTCATCGCAAGACACCGTCCTGTCACACGGGGCTGACGTCAAGCGCAGGCGGACGGCACCGTCCGGCCCGGCCGGGTCGCCGGCCGCGGGCCCGGCCGTAGCCTGCGGCGGTGGCTCCCGACTCCCCCGGCGACCGGCTGCCGGTGCAGGCCTGCGTCGGGGGCGTGGTCCTCGACGGGGAGGGCCGGCTGCTGCTGGTCCGCCGGCGCAACGCCCCGGGCCGGGGGCTGTGGTCGGTGCCCGGCGGGCGGGTGGAGCCGGGCGAGACGCTGCCCGCGGCGGTCGCCCGCGAGGTCCGCGAGGAGACCGGGCTGGCGGTCCGGGTCGGGGCGGAGGTCGGCCGGGTGACGATCCCCGGCGACGGCGTCGTCTACGACGTGGTGGACTTCGCCTGCACGCCGGAGGACCCGGCCGCGGCGCCGGTCCCGGGCGACGACGCCGACGCGGTCACCTGGGCCGGCGCCGCCGACCTCGACCGGCTGGCCTGCACGCCGGGGTTGGTCGCGACGCTGCGCGGCTGGGGTGCGCTGCCGTCCTGACCGGTCCGGCAGCGCACCCCTCCCTCAGGAGCGCGGCGCCGGCTCCGGGCGGCCGGGCTGCTCGCCGCCGCGGGCCTCGCCGTAGGACCGCTTGGGCACCATGACCTTGCGCCGGAAGACGCAGACGACGGTGCCGTCCTGCTTGTAGCCGATCGTCTCGACGTGCACGACGCCGCGGTCGTCCTTCGACCTCGACTCCGTCTTGTCCAGGACGGTGGTCTCGCCGTAGATCGTGTCGCCGTGGAAGGTCGGCGCCACGTGCCGCAGCGACTCGATCTCCAGGTTGGCGATGGCCTTGCCCGACACGTCGGGCACGCTCATGCCCAGCAGCAGCGAGTAGACGTAGTTGCCGACGACGACGTTCTTGCCGAAGTCCGTGGTCTCCGCCGCGTAGTGGCTGTCCAGGTGCAGCGGGTGGTGGTTCATCGTGATGAGGCAGAACAGGTGGTCGTCGTACTCGGTGACGGTCTTCCCGGGCCAGTGCTTGTAGACCGCACCGACCTCGAACTCCTCGTAGTACCGACCGAACTGCATGTGCGCTCCTCCGACGTCGTCGTGCGGTGGACGGTGCCGACGTCGTGCGCAGGGCAGGGGCCGTCCCGGGCCGGGCAGGCCAGTTGCCCACCACGCGGCGTCGGTGACCCATCTGGACGGGCGCCGATCCTACGATGCCCGGGTGGTCCAGCCGTCCCGCGCCGGCGACCCCGCGGAGGCGGACGTCGTCAGGCTCTCCAGCGGCGGGCGCCGCGTCCGCCTCGCCGCCTCCCTGGCCGTCCTCGCGCTGCTGCTCGCCGGGACGGTCTGGGGCACCGACGCCTCCTTCCCGTTCGGCCCGTTCAAGATGTACTCGACCCGCGCCGAGGTGAACGCGCCGGTGGTCTCCACCCGCGTGGTCGGCCTGACCGGCGAGGGCGAGGAGGTCCGGCTGTCCGGCGGTGAGGTGGGGCTGCGCCGGGCCGAGTTCGAGGGGCAGCTCCCCCGGCTGGTCGACGACCCGGCGCTGCTGGTGACACTGGCCGAGACCTACGCCCGCCGGCACCCGGACGCCCCCGCCCTCGTCGAGGTGCAGGTGGTGCAGCGGCACTTCGAGCTCTCCGACGGGCAGCCGACCGGCGCGTGGACCGACCGCGTCCTCGTCGACCAGGACCTGGGGGGCGGCGCGTGAGCACCTCACCGGTCTCCTCCCTCGCCTCCGCGGTCCGCGGCCTGCGCGGCTTCTGGACCCGCCCGGTCCCGCTGGCCCGCATCGCGGTGTTCCGCACCATCGCCTACCTGTTCGTGCCGGTCGACGTCTTCCTCACCACCGCGTGGGTGCGCGCCCACGCCGAGGTGCCGACCGTCTGGTACCAGCCCCTGGAGATCGCCCGGGTGCTGCACCTGCCCACGCCGACGTCGACCGTCGTCCACGTCGTCCAGTGGGCACTCGTCCTCACCGCGCTCGCCGCCGCCACCGGCCGCGCCCCCCGTCTGCTCGGCACGGCCGTGTTCCTGCTGTACCTCGAGTGGATGGTCATCGCGATGAGCTACGGCAAGGTCGACCACGACCGCATCGCCTACCTCGTCGCGCTCGCCGTGCTGCCCACCATCGGCCGGGTCCGCTGGCGCGACCGCCGCCGGTCCGAGGCCGCCGGCTGGGCGATGGCCGCGGTGATGGTGACGGTGATGCTCACCTACTTCCTCGCGGCCTGGGCGAAGATGCGCTTCGGCGGCTGGGACTGGGCGACGGGCTCGACCATCACCCGGGCGGTGATCCGCCGCGGCACCGCCCTGTCGGACTGGACGCTCGACGTCCCCGGCCTGCTCGTGGCCGTCCAGTGGGCGATGCTCGTCCTCGAGTTCGCCGCCCTGCTGATGCTGCTCGTCCGGTCCGACCGGGCCCGCGCCGCGCTCGTGGTGTTCCTGCTCGGCTTCCACCTGATGGTGTTCGGCGGGCTGCGGATCATCTTCCTGCCGCACTGCGTGGCGATCCTGTCGATCCTGCCGTGGGAGCGGGCGCCCGAGGTGCTCGCCGCGGTGCGCCGGCGGCTGCAGCCCGGGCGCGCCGCCGCGCTGTCCGCTGCGGCGCCACCCGGCTGACCCGGGCTCAGATCAGCGCGCCGATGCGGGCGGCCACGTCCGCCTCGTGCTGCTGGTAGGACGCGGCGACCGCGGTGAGCAGCCCGCCCATGCCGGTGAGCGCGTCGCTCACCCCCTGGGCCGAGACCCGCCACTGCTCGTAGAGCGCGCTGAACTGCACCGCGGCCTGGCTGTCGGTCCAGCCGTCGAGCACCGAGCTCGTGACCGTGCTCGACAGCGTCGCGTGCCGCGCGGCGGTCTCGGCCGCCTCGGCCTGGCACCGCCCGGCCATCGTCTGCAGCGTCCCGATGTCGACCCTCATGGCTCCTCCTGTCCGTCCCGGGTCCCTCCCGGGCGGCTGCGGACGCTAGGCCGGACCGGTCCCTAGGGCGCCGGGACCGTCCACAGCCCCGGGCCCGTCCACAACCCGGGACCGTGGGGCCCCGCGGCGGGCCGGTGGCCGGGAGCGTCGCGCCCGTGTCCGCTCCTCTCCCCGCCGGCGCCGAGGCCCGCTGCTGGACGCTGGTCCGTGCCGAGGGCGCCGTCCACGTCGAGGTCCGCGCCCCCGACGACGCCCGGCTCGACACCGTGCTGGGCCCGCTGGCCGCTGCCCTCGGCGTCGCGGCGACGGGCCTGTGGTCCGGCACCACCCGGCTGTCCGGGGAGCTCCTCCTGACCGACGACCGCCTGCTCCACGGCGCGGTCCTGGGCCTGGGCCGCCCGGTCCCCCGGTCCGGCGAGCCGGCCGCCAGCCCCCTGGAGCTGCACGTGGTCGGCGGGCCGGCCGCGGGCACCGCCGTCCCGCTGGCCACCGGCCGGCACGTGCTCGGCCGCGGCGCCGGAGCCACGCTGTCCCTGCCCGATCCCGGGGTCTCCCGCCGGCACGTCGCGCTCGAGGTCGGCGCCGGCGGCATCACCGTGACCGATCTCGGCTCGACCAACGGCAGCCGGCTCGACGACGCCGACCTGGACGGCGCTGCGCGCCCGTGGCGTCCCGGCGCGGTGCTGCGGCTGGGGGCGAGCTCGGTGACCGTCACCGGCCCGCGGGACGGGCGCGCGGGGCTGCGGCCGGGGCCCGGCGGCCGCCGGCTCGTCCGGCCGGGCGTCCTGCCGTCCGCGCACCGCCCGGAGGTGGAGGTGCCGTGGCCGGAGCCGCCCGCGGCCGCACCCCGGCGCCGGCTGGGCTGGGTCGCCGTCGTGCTGCCGGCCGTCGCCGGGGTCGCGCTCGCGCTGGTGCTGTCGGCGCCCACCTTCCTGTTCTTCGCACTGCTGGGCCCGCTGGTGGCGGTGGGCAGCTGGGCGTCGGACCGGTGGAGCGGGTCGCGCACCGGCCGGCGGGCGGCCGCGGCGCACGCCGGAGAGCTGCAGGAGGCCCGCGCCCGGCTGGCCGAGGCGGTCCGGGCCGACGTCCGGGCGGCGCGGGCGGCCGCTCCCGACCTGGCGGCGCTGACCGCCGCGGCGCGCCGGCGGACCACCCTGCTGTGGTCCCGCCGCGCCGGGGACCCGGGAGCGCTGACCGTGCGGCTGGGCACCGGCGCAGGCCCCACGCGGGTGGTCCGCGTCGAGGCGGGCCGGCGGCTGCCGGAGCCGGCGGCCGACCTCCCGGTGACCGTGGACCTGCGCCGCACCGGGGGCCTGGCCGTGACCGGCCCGCGGGAGCCGGCGCTGGGCGTCGTGCGGGGGCTGCTGGCGCAGCTGGTCGCCCTGTCGGCACCCGGCGATGTCGACGTCGCGGTCCTGACCTCTGCCACCCGTGCGGCCGACTGGGCCTGGGCGCGGTGGCTGCCGCACCTGCCGGAAGGCCCGATCTCGGTCCGCCTCTCGGGGTCCGAAGCCGATCCGACGCTGTCCTCGTGGCTGACGGGCCTGGCCGACGGGCGCGGGGACGCCGCGGGCACGCCGGTCCTGGTCGTCGACCGGCCGGTCGACCCCCCGCTCGCCGACGTCCTGCGCCGGTGTCGCGAGCAGGGTGCGGTGCTGCTGGCCCTCGCCCGCCGTGGCGAGGACCTCGGCGGCTGCGTGCCCGCCGTCCTCCAGGTCGGGGGCGAGACCGGCGACACCGGGCGGCTCGGGATCGGCGACGGCGCGCGCCCCGTCGACGTCGTCGTCGACCGCCTGCCCCTCGCCGCCGCGGCACGGCTGGCCCGCGACCTCGCTCCCCTCGCGCCCGCCCGGCAGGCCGCCGGGCTGCCGCGCACCGTGCGCCTGCTCGACCTGCTCGCGGACGGCCGGGACGGTCCCGGCGGGGAGGTGCCGGTCGCCTGGTCGGGCACGCGGTCGTCGCTCACCGCGCGGCTGGGTGTGACCGCGGCCGGCGGAGCCGAGGTCGACCTGGTGCGGGACGGGCCGCACGCCCTCGTGGCGGGGACGACCGGGTCGGGCAAGTCCGAGCTGCTGCAGACGCTGGTCGCCGGGCTCGCGCTGGCGCACCCGCCCGACCGGTGCTCGTTCCTGCTGGTCGACTACAAGGGCGGCGCCGCCTTCGCCGAGGCCGTGGCGCTGCCGCACACCGTCGGCCTGGTCACCGACCTGGACGGCGCGGCCACCGCCCGGGCGCTGCGGTCGCTGACCGCGGAGCTCTCCCGCCGCGAGGCGCTGCTGGCCGCGGCCGGGGTGCCCGACCTCGCGGTCCTCCCGCCGCAGGTGGAGCTGGCGCGGCTGGTCATCGTCGTCGACGAGTTCGCGGGCCTGGCCGAGGAGCTGCCGGAGTTCGTCAGCGGCCTGGTCGGGATCGCCCAGCGCGGCCGCTCCCTCGGCGTGCACCTGGTGCTCGCGACCCAGCGCCCCAGCGGCGTCGTGTCCCCCGAGATCCGGGCCAACTGCTCGCTGCGGCTGTGCCTGCGCACCACCGACGAGGCCGACTCGCGCGACGTGCTCGGCAGCGGGGTCGCCGCGACGGTGCCGACGGACCGTCCCGGCCGCGGGTACCTGCGCACCGGCGGCGGGCACCCGGTGCCGTTCCAGGCGGCCCGGGTGGCGCTCCGTCCCGCCGCCGCCGCGGCCGCCGGCCCGACGGTGACCCGCTGGTCCTGGCCGGCGCCCCCGGCGGGGACCGCGCCCGGGCCTCCCCCGGGCCCGACCGATCTCGCCCGGGTCACCGCGGCCACCACCGCCCGCGCCGCGGTGGCGGGTGTGCGGCGGCCGCACCGGCCCTGGCAGCCGGCGCTCCCGGAGGAACTGAGGACGACCGAGCTCCCCGCCGCGGACGGGCCCCCGACGGAGCTGGTGGTCGGGCTCGTCGACCGCCCCGACCGGCAGGCGCGGGAGCCGCTGCGGCTCGACCTCGCCCGCGGCGGCGGCTGGCTGGCCGTGGGCGGTCCCGGCAGCGGCCGCACCACCCTGCTGCGCACCGTGCTCGCCGAGGCCGTGGAGCGGCTGCCGCCGGGCGGGCTGCACGTGCACGTCCTCGACCACGCCGGGGGCGCGCTGGCCGCCGAGGCCGCCGGCCTATCGCACACCGGCACGGTGGTCGGCGCGGACGACGCGCTGCGCACCGTGCGGCTGGTGTCCCGGCTGGCCGCGCAGGTCGCCGGGCGGCGGGCCGGCGGAGGTGCGGACGCCTCGGCCGTCCTGCTCCTGGTCGACGGCGTGGATGCCCTGCTGGCGCAGCTGGACGAGGCGGTCCCCGGGCAGGGTGCGGCCGGGTTCCTCCGGCTGGTCCGCGACGGCGGCGCGGCCGGGCTGACCTGCATCCTGACCGCCGACCGCGCCGTCCCCGGGGGCCGGCTGGCCGCGGCCGCGGGGACGCGCCTGGTCCTCCCCCTGCCCGACCGCGCCGATTACGCCGTGGCGGGGGTGCCGGTGCGCGCGGTCCCCGGCGCCCGCCCGCCGGGCCGGGCGCTGCTGGGTGAGGAGGCGCTCGAGTGCCAGGTCGCGCTGCCCCGGCCCCTGTGCCGCACCGCGCCGGCCGCCCCGCCGGGCGCCGGGCCGCTGGTCGTCCCGGAGCTGCCGGCGGACCCGCCGCCGGTGCAGCCGCCGGCCGCGGAGGACGCCGACCTGCTCCGCCGCGTGCCGTTGGGTCCCGGCGGCGACGAGGGCGGCGTGCTCACCGTCGACCTGCTGCGCGCCGGCGGGCTGCTCGTCGTCGGCCCGCCCGGCAGCGGCCGGACGACCACCCTGGCCGCGCTGGGCGCGACGCTGACCGCGGCCGGCGTCCCCGTCGTCCACCTCGCCCGGGGCGACCGGTCCGCACCGGACGGGCTGCCGGTGCTCCCTGCTGACGACGTCGCCGGCTGGCGGGTGTGGCGCGCGGGCCTGGCCGGGCGCCCGGGCGCGGTGCTGCTGGACGACGCCGGGAGGCTCGCCGACTCGCCGGTCGGCACCGCCCTGGCCGGCGGCGACCGCACCGACGGCGAGGTGCTCGTCCTCGCCGCCGGGACGGCCGGCGAGCTCTCCCCCGCCTTCCGCGGGCCGGTCGCCGAGCTGCGCCGCGGGCGCAGCGGCCTGCTGCTGTGCCCCGGTCCCGGCGACGCCGACCTGCTGGGCACCCGGCTGCCCCGGACGCCGGTGCCCGTCCGACCCGGGTCGGGCTGGCTGGTCACCGCCGGGGTCCCGCAGCGGGTCCAGGTCGCCCGGGCGCGGCGGGCGGGCCCGTGACCGGCCGGTCAGAGCAGGTCGAGCGCCGGCCCGATCTCCTGCGTGGCGTACCAGGCCAGCTCGTGCCCCTCGGCCTGGTCGACGACGAACTGCGCCTCCTCGCTGCCGAGGTCGGCCTCGAGCACCACGGCGACCGCGGCGCGCACGTCCTCCTCCGCCTCGGCGCCGTCGACGTGCGCGCTGGCCACGTCGGCGAGCGCGACGTCGGCGGTGACCCGCACGGCCCCGGGGTCGGTGTCCGGGTCGTCGATCTCGGAGACCGAGCCGTCGGGCACGTCGGCGGCGAGCACGACCCGGCGGCGGGCGGCCGTGGGGTCGACGTCGACCAGCCGCAGGCTGGCCCGGGCGGCCGCGAGCAGCGCCGCGTACTCCAGTTCCTCGACGTCGGCCGCGGCGTCGCTGAGCGCGTAGTGGTCGCGCAGCCGCGGGGTGACCGCGAACCCGGTGTGCGGCCCGCTCAGCCGGCCCTCGTCCACGAGCGTCCGCAGGACGCTCGTCGTCGCCGGCAGGTAGATCCGCACCCGGCCGCTCCTCTCCTGTCGGGGAAGGCGACCGTATCCCGCACGTCCCGGCGCGGATCCGCCGCCGGGTCAGCGCACGGCGTCGGCGAGCGCCCCGACCTCCTGCTCGACCAGGTCGGCCAGGACGTCCACGTCCCCGACGCCGTCCCGGTCGGCGTTGAGCCCGACGTAGACGTGCCCGTCGTAGCTGGTCATGCCGACCGCCAGCCCCTGCCCGCCGACCAGCGGGACCACGGGGAACACCTCGAGCATCCGGCTGCCGGCGGCGTACAGCGGTACCTGCGGTCCCGGGACGTTGGTGACCACGAGGTTGAACATCCGCCGCGACAGCCCCCGGGCCGCGCGCGCACCGAGCGCGTGCAGGGTCGGCGGGGCGAACCCGGTCAGCGCGATGAGCGTGTCGGCGCGCACCGAGCGGCCCGAGCCGGTCACCCCGCGCATGGCGTAGCTGAGGCGGGCCAGCCGCACCCACGGGTTGGGCTCGCCGACCGGCAGGTCGACCAGGTACGCGGCCACGCTGCTGCCGGGCGCGTCCTGTTCCTCGCCCTGCACCGACACCGGCACCAGCGCGCGGACGGCGGTCGAGCCGAGCACCGGCTCGCCGCGGGACAGCAGCCAGTCGCGCAGGGCGCCGCTGAGCACGGTCAGCAGGACGTCGTTGATGGTGCCGCCGTGCGCCTTGCGGATGGCCTTGAGGTCCTCGAGGTCGGTGCGCGCGACGGCGACCCGCCGCTGGTTGCCCAGCGTGCGGGCGAGCGGGCCGTGCGGGGCCGGGACGACCGCCGAGCGGACCGCCCGCACCAGCCCGCCGGCCACACCCCGCGCCCGGGCCGCGGTGGAGCGCAGGTCGCCGACCGCCGACCGCGCGGTCTCGAGCACCGCCGTCGGGCGCTGCACGTAGTCCGCGAGCGCGTCGACGACCAGCTCCACCCGGCCGGGCACCCGCCGCGGCGCCCAGTCGTCGGCCGACGGCACCGGCGCGTCCGGCGAGGGGTCGAGGAGGACCTGCGCGATGTCGACGGCACCCAGGCCGTCGACCAGCGCCGGATGGGTCTTGGTGACCACCGCGACCCGGCCGCCGGACAGGCCCTCGACCAGGTAGACCTCCCACAGCGGCCGGCCGCGGTCCAGCGGGCGCGAGGTCACCCGGGAGACCAGGTCGAGCAGCTGCGCCTCGGTGCCCGGGCGCGGTACCGCCGACCGCCGGACGTGGTAGGCGACGTCGAAGTCGGGGTCGTCGGCCCACACCGGGTCGGCCAGGTGACCCGGCACCGGCACGATCCGCTGCCGGTAGCGCGGCACCAGCGGCAGCCGCGCCTCGACCAGCTCGGCGAGGGTGTCGAGACCGCCCTCGACCGGCTCCAGGACCAGCACCCCGGCGACGTGGATCGGCGTCCCGGCGTCCTCCAGGTAGAGGAACGACGCGTCCAGGGTGCTCAGCCGCTCGGCCATCGTCCTCCTCCGGATCGGGAGCCCACCGTACGTCGCGGACGGGAGCCGGCACACCCGCGGGAGCGAGGGTCGCCCGGCCGGGGCGGCGGGGTCACCCGGCCCCCCGGCGCAGGCGGCCGCGCCGGCCGCCGCTGGGCTCGGGCACCCGCGCGAGCCCGGCGGCCAGCGACCGCAGGGCGGCGCGCAGCGGGGACCCGGGCGCCACCTCGGCGAGCGTCCGGCCGGAGGCGAGGGCGGCGTCGGTGGCGCGGCGGTCGGCCGGCAGGAACGCGCGGACCTCGCGGCCGGCGAACCGCTCGAGGGCGCCGGCGATCTCCTCGCGCGGGTCCCCGGGCACCGGCCCGCGGCGCACCTGGTTGACCACGACCGCCGGGTCCACCTCCGGCAGCAGGTCGCGCAGCTGGCCGAGGGCGCGGATGGTGCGCTGCAGCGCCACCGGGTCGGCACCGCTGACGCACAGGACGTCGTCGGCGGACTCGAGCACGGTCACCGTGGCGCCGTTGCGCCGGGGGGCGGCGGTGTCGAAGGACAGCTCCTCGTCCTCCTCCAGGTTGAACGCGCAGTCGACGACGACGAGGTCGGCGGCCCGCCGCGCCTCCGTGAGCACCGCGGCGACGGCGGCGGGCCGCAGCTCGGGCCAGCGGTCGGCACGCGCCAGCCCGGTCAGCACGGCCAGGTGCGGGCGGACCGACCACGCCAGCCGGGTGAGCGCCGCGCCGTCGAGCGTGCCGGCCGCCGCCTGCCGGGCCGCCCCGGCCAGCCCCGGCGACTCGTCGAGCAGCCCGAGCACCTGCGCGACCACTCCCCCGTAGACGTCGGCGTCGACCAGCAGCGTGGGCACGCCGAGGCGGGCGGCCTCGTCGGCGAGACCGACCGCGACCGTGGTCCGGCCGGGCGCGCCGGTCGGACCCCACACCGCCACGACCCGACCGCGCGGCGGCCGCTGCTCCTCCGGCCCCGGCTCGGGGAGCGCCGGCGCGGGCAGCGCCGCGCGCGGGTCGGCGACGTCTCGCCCGGCCGCCGGCCCGCCCGCGACGGCGTCCCGCAGCGCGCGCACGACGTCCTCGGCCGGGGCGTCGGCCGGCAGCACCGTCGCCACGCCGAGGGCGCGCAGCCGGTCGCCGGCGCGCTCGTCGGCGGGGTCGGCCAGCCCGACGACGGCCACCCCGGCGGCGGTCAGCCGGGCGACCGCGTCGCCGTCGAGCCGGTGGAGGTCGGCCGACAGCAGCGCGGCCTGGGCGGTGCCGGTGGCCGCGGTGGCCAGCAGGTCCGAGGCGTCGACGCAGCGCCGCACGACGGTGACGCCGTGGTCGGCGCGGTCGAGCGCACCCACCAGCGCCGCCTCCCACGGCGCGCCGGTGACCGCGGTGACGACCTGCAGCGCCATCAGGCGGGAGGCGCGGCGGGGGTACCCGCCGCGGGGTCGACGGTCACCGGCGGCGCCACGGGCTCCACCGGCGCGGGCTCCACCGGCACGGGCACGGGCTGCACCGGCGCGACGGGCACGGGAGCCGGGCTCGGAGCCGGCGTCGAGGTCGACGGCGGTGACGTCGACGGCGGTGACGAGGAGGTTGGGGACGAGGAGGTCGGGGACGACGACCCGCCGGCGGCCGGCGCGCGGGACACCGCGGGGGTGCCGACGTCGTCGACGGACCCGTGCAGCACGACCACCAGCGGGCGGTCGCCGATCGCGGCCAGCACGTCGGGCGCCTCGTCGGCGGGCACGGCGACGACCACCTGCACGGTCGTGGTCGTCGTCGAGAGGACGCCCTCCGCCCGGCCGCTGACCGCCTGCACCGGCGCCGAGCCGACCACGAGCACGACCCCCTCCCCCGTCGCGGTGCCCGCCGGGTCGGTGACCCCGTAGACGTCGACGACCGAGCCGCGGGCCAGGCCCGGCGGCACGTAGCCGGCCTGCACCGGCAGCGCGACCTGCACCAGGTCCTCCGGCTCCTCCAGCACGGTCCGCGGCAGCAGCTCGCCGGCCCGGACCGCCCGCGCGAGCGTCCGGCCCGCGGGGTCGGTGCCGGTGGACAGGTAGGCGCCGGCGGCGTCGCCGAGCCGGACGTCGACGGCGGCCAGGTCCTCGGGGCCGAGCACGGTGCCCGCGGCGAGGTCGGCGGTCACCGACCACACGGGCACGGTCGCGTCGGCGGCGGTGAGCACGCGGGCGCCCAGCAGCACCGAGCCGAGGACGAGCAGCACGCCGAGCACCAGGCGCAGGTCCAGCCAGCGGGGCGGCCGCACCCGGCGCGGCACCGGCCCGGCCGGCGTCTCCGCGGCGGGACCCGCCGGCACCGTGCGCGTCGCAGCGCTCACCGGGCGCTCCTCCCTCCGCTGGCCGGGGCTCCCCCGGCGGCCCGCCGACCGGCGGGCGTCCGTCCCGACCGGCACGGCGAGGCTCGGTCGGACGCAGATGATGCGGTACGGACGCGGATGCGTGCACCGGTTGTCCACACGTTCGGGTGTGGACGGGAAGCGTGCGGGTGAGCGCGTTCCTGACAGACTGGCGGGGACCGGACGGAGAGCCCCATGCCCACACCGCGCTTCCTGACCCTCGACGACGTCGCCGAGATCCTCAACGTCTCGTGGTCGCAGGCCTACGCCCTCGTGCGGCGGCGGGAGCTGATCGCCATCCAGATCGGCGGCCGCGGGCAGTGGCGGGTCGAGGTGGACGAGCTCGAGCGCTTCATCCAGCAGAAGTACGCCGAGGCCCGCGCCGGCGCGGTGCCCTCCGCCGGCGAGGTGGCACCCGACGGGGGGCCCGCCGGCGACCTGCCCGCCGGGGACGAGGTCCCGGCCGGCGAGGTCCCCGCCCGGGGGCGGCGCCGCACCCGCTGAGCTCAGGCGGCGCCGGGCGCGAGCGTCCGCACCACGGCGACCGCCGGGAGCACCACCGCCCGGACGCCGCGCACCGCGCCGGCCCGGCGGAAGTCGTCGGCCGCGTGCTCGGCGAGCTCGACGAAGTCGGCCCCCACCCGGTCCACCGTCCCGGTCAGCACCCCGCCGTCGTCGAGGACGACGGTCACCGCGCTGCGGTCGCGCGCCAGCCCGCGCAGCGCCCGGCGCAGGTCCAGCGCGACCCGGACGGCCGACGCCGGCCCGGCCGCGGCCGTGGTCCGCACCAGCCCCGACACCGCGACGACGGCCGGCAGCGCGACCAGCGCCTCGCGTCCGGTGCCGTCGTCGAGCAGCGCCCAGTCCGGTCCCAGCTCGGCGAGCCGGCCGGCCACCTCCCCCGCGCCCCGGCAGCGCAGCGACACGTGTCCGCCCACGGCACCACCGAGCCGGTCCGCCAGCCGCAGCGCCCCGACCTCCGCGCGGGACCGCGACGGGAGCTCGGCCCGCTCCTCGGCCGCCGCGGCCGCCTCGAACTCCGCCTGCAGATCGGTGAACAGCTGCTGCCAGCGCATGCCGCCGAGCGTAGATCCACAGGGACTCTTGCATTTGGTTGCGTTTGCTTGCTTCAGTACGCCGACGTCTACGCAAGGAGGGCACGTGTCGGCACGTCGACCCGTGGTCACGGCGGCGGTCATGGCCGCGCTGGCCGTCGGTCTGCGCGCGCTCACCCCGGACCTCGCGGCGGTCCTGCGCAGCGGCGGCGACCTGCAGGCCCTCGTCGACGCCGTCGGTCCCGAGGCGCTGCTGCTCGACGCGGTCGCGGCCGTGGCGTGGGTGGTCTGGGCCTGGGGCGCCCTCGGACTGGCGCTCACCGCGCTGTCGGCGCTGCCCGGCCTCGCCGGCGCCGCCGCGGGCGTCCTCCTGCGGCGGGTGGTGCCGGCGTCCGGCCGGCGCGCCGCCGCGCTCGCCCTCGGCGTCGGCCTGGCCACGGCGCCGGTGCTGGCCGGTTGCGCGACCGCGGCACCCGTCGTCGTCGCGACCGCCGGCGCGCCGGCCCCGATGGCCGTCCCCGACTGGCCGGCGCCGGCCCCCGCTCCCGCGGTGCCCGACTGGCCCGCGCCCGCGCCCGGCGGGCACGTCGTGCTGCGTGGCGAGTGCCTCTGGGCCATCGCCGCCGCCGACCTCCGCGCCCGCACCGGTGCCGAGCCGACCGACGCCGCGACCGCCGCCGCCGTCGAGCGCTGGTGGACGGCGAACGCCGCCGTCATCGGCCCCGATCCCGACCTGCTGCTGCCCGGTCAGGTGCTGCGCCCGCCGCCGTGAGGGTCGCACCCGCCGAACCCGTCCGGCCGCTCCCCCGGCCCGCGTCGTCCCCGACCCCGACCCCCGGGAGCCCCCGTGACCGCGTCCACCCAGCCCGCCCCGCCGACCGCCGCGCCGCTGCGCACCCTGCGGCTCGGCCTCGTCCCGCCGCTGCACCCGCCGCTGACCGGACCGGCCGTCGCCCTGGTCGACCCGGCGACGCCGCCACCCCGCCCGCCGCACCGGCCCGGGCCGCGGCCGGTGCCGGAGGGGCCCCGCCGCCGCAGGCCGGACCTGTTCGGCCCGGCCTGGTCGGTGCGGGCCGACCTGCCCGACCCGCGCGCCACCGGGCGGCTGCTGTTCACCACGGTGCTCGAGGCGCTGGCCGGCCGCCGGCCGCTGTCCCAGGTGCAGCGGCTCGCCTCCCCCGGCGTGCACGCCGCGCTCGTCGCCGGCCGGCGGCCGGCCTGGTGCGCCGCCGGCACCGCGCCGCTGCTGCTCGGGCCGGTGCACGTGTGCGAGCCGGTCGACGGCGTGGCCGAGGTCAGCGCCGTGGCGCGGCGGGCCGGGCGCGCGCACGCGGTGGCCGCCCGCCTCGAGGGCCTCGACGGCCGCTGGCGGTGCACCGCCCTGTCGATCGGCTGAGGGTCAGGCGTGGGCCCGGGCGCGGCGGGCCGCCGCTCCCGGGTGGACGACGAGGACCCAGCGGAGTCCGGCGAACCGGGCCAGGCCCACGGCACCGCTGACCGCGACGACCGCGAGCACCGACACCAGCGCAGGGGCGGAGACGGTCCAGGCGTCGACCGCGGCCAGCGTGAGGCTGGAGGTCACCAGCCCGACGACGGCGATCCCCCCGCCGGCCCACTGCGCCGTCGCCCAGCCGGCCCGGTCGCCGGCGCGGAAGGTGAGCCGGCGGTGCAGCTCGTTGGCCAGGGCCGTGGAGGCGACCACCGCGACGACGTTGGCCGCCTGGTCCCCGAGCCCGGCCAGCGCCAGGAACAGACCGGCGTACACGACGTTCGCCGAGCCGCCGACCAGCACGAACCGGACGAACTGCGCCGGGACGCGGTCGCCGCGGAGCCGGTCGAGCAGCGTCGGCGCCGCAGCCCGCGCCGCCACCCGGTCGGGTGGAGGGGCGAGGACGGTCGCGGGCATGCGGCCAGGTTCCTCGCCCGGGAGGGTCCGGCACATCCGGGATGACCCTCATTGCGTACCTGATCCGGGGACGACGGCGCCCCGCCGACCACGGGGGTCGACGGGGCGCCGGGGTGGAGCTGCCGGGTCAGCGACCGGCCGCCCCGTGGCAGACCTTGTACTTCTTGCCCGAGCCGCAGGGGCACGGCGCGTTGCGGGCCGGCTCCTTGGTCCCGGTGACCGTGGCGGTCTTGGCCGCCTTGGCCGGGCCGCTCTCCTTCGGCGAGGCGTCGAGCGAGGGCGCCGAGTAGCTCAGGTCCTCCTGCCGGCGCGGCTCGTCGAGGCCCTTGACCGCCAGCTGCGGCCCGGTGCCCGACGGCGCCGGGGTCTCCGCCTCGGGCGCGGCCGGGGCCGCGGGCCGGGTGCCGCTCTTGCGTGCGGTCGGCCGCCCGGCCGGGGCGCCGGTCGAGCGCCGGGCCGCCGGCCCGCCGGACGGCTTGGCCATCGAGACCGGCGCGGAGCCGTCCCCGTCGGCGGAGGCAGCGGCGGGCGCAGGGGCGGCGCCGTCGGCGGCCGGTGCGGTGGCGCCGTCGGCGGCCGGAGCGGGCGCGGCGGCCGCGCGGGCCGCGGCCTCCTGCGCCGCCCGCTGCCGGGCGAGCACCCGGGCGGTGCCCTCCTGCGCGGCGGCCAGCGCCTTGGCCTCGGCCTCGGCCTGCTGGGCCTTCGCCTCGGCCTCCTGCTGCTCCTTGGTCTTGACCTCCAGGTTGAACAGGAAGCCGACCGACTCCTCCTTGATGCCGTCGAGCATCGCGGTGAACATGTCGTAGCCCTCGCGCTGGTACTCCACGACCGGGTCGCGGTTGGCCATCGCGCGCAGGTGGATGCCGGCCCGCAGGTAGTCCATCTCGTAGAGGTGCTCGCGCCACTTGCGGTCGAGCACGGACAGCAGCACCCGCCGCTCGAGCTCGCGCATGACCTCCGAGCCCAGCGCCGCCTCGCGCTCCTCGTAGGCGCGGTGCACGTCCTCGAGCAGCTCGGTGCGCAGCACGTCGGCGGTCAGCGCCGCCTGCTCGCCGTCGGCCACCCGGTCGATCAGCTCCTGGCGGTCCAGACCCACCGGGTAGAGCGACTTGAGGCCGGTCCACAGCTGCTCGAGGTCCCAGTCCTCGGCGTAGCCGGTCTCGGTGGCGCCGTCGACGTAGGCGCGGACGACGTCGTCGAGCATGTGCTGCACCTGCTCGTGCAGGTCCTCGCCGTCGAGGACCTTGCGGCGCTCGTCGTAGATGACCGTGCGCTGCCGGTTGAGCACCTCGTCGTACTTGAGGACGTCCTTGCGGACCTCGAAGTTCTGCTGCTCGACCTGCGTCTGCGCCGAGCGGATGGCCCGGGAGACCATCTTCGACTCGATCGGCTGGTCCTCGGGGACCCGCAGCGTGGTCATCATCGACTCGAGCATCGGGCCGTTGAACCGGCGCATGAGGTCGTCGCCGAGGGAGAGGTAGAACCGCGACTCCCCCGGGTCGCCCTGCCGGCCCGACCGGCCGCGCAGCTGGTTGTCGATGCGGCGGCTCTCGTGCCGCTCGGTGCCCAGCACGTAGAGCCCGCCGGCCTCGGCGACCTCCTCGTGCTCGGCCTTGACCTGGTCCTTGGCCGCGGCGAGCGCCTCGTCCCAGGCGGCCTCGTACTCCTCCGGGGTCTCCGACGGCGACAGGCCGCGGGCGCGCAGCTCCTCGTCGGCGATGAACTCGGGGTTGCCGCCGAGCTGGATGTCGGTGCCGCGGCCGGCCATGTTGGTGGCCACGGTGACCGCGCCCAGCCGGCCGGCCTGGGCGACGATCGCCGCCTCCCGCGCGTGGTTCTTCGCGTTGAGGACCTCGTGCGGGATGCCGCGGCGCAGCAGCAGCTTGGACAGGACCTCGGACTTCTCCACGCTCGCGGTGCCGACGAGGACCGGCTGGCCCTTCTCGTGCCGGTCGGCGATGTCGTCGATGACCGCCTCGAACTTGGCCTTCTCGGTCTTGTAGACGACGTCGGAGCGGTCCTCGCGGACCATCGGCCGGTTGGTCGGGATCGGGACGACGCCCAGCTTGTAGGTCTGCGAGAGCTCGGCCGCCTCGGTCTGGGCGGTGCCGGTCATCCCGGAGAGCTTGTCGTAGAGCCGGAAGTAGTTCTGCAGCGTGATCGTGGCGAGGGTCTGGTTCTCGTCCTTGATCTGCACCTTCTCCTTGGCCTCGATGGCCTGGTGCATGCCCTCGTTGTAGCGGCGGCCGGCCAGCACGCGGCCGGTGAACTCGTCGACGATCAGCACCTCGCCGTTGCTGACGATGTACTGCTGGTCGCGGTGGAAGAGCTCCTTGGCCTTCAGCGCGTTGTTGAGGTAGCCGATCAGCGGGGTGTTGACCGCCTCGTAGAGGTTGTCGATGCCGAGCTGGTCCTCGACGAACTCGACGCCCTCCTCGGTGACGGCGACCGTGCGCTTGGCCTCCTCCACCTCGTAGTGCTCGTCCCGCTTCATCAGCGGCACGATGCGCGCGAACTCCACGTACCACTTGCCGGCGGACTCGGCCGGGCCGCTGATGATCAGCGGGGTGCGGGCCTCGTCGATGAGGATCGAGTCGACCTCGTCGACGATCGCGAAGTGGTGGCCGCGCTGCACGAGGTCGGCCTTGGACCAGGCCATGTTGTCGCGCAGGTAGTCGAAGCCGAACTCGTTGTTCGTGCCGTAGGTGATGTCGGCGGCGTACTGCTCGCGGCGGTGCGCGGGCTTCTCGCCGGACAGGATCGTGCCCACCGACAGGCCGAGGAAGCGGTGCACCCGCCCCATCCACTCGGCGTCGCGCTTGGCCAGGTAGTCGTTGACCGTGACCACGTGCACGCCCTCGCCGGTCAGGGCGTTGAGGTAGGCCGGCAGCACGCCGGTCAGGGTCTTGCCCTCACCGGTGCGCATCTCCGCGATGTTGCCCAGGTGCAGCGCGGCGCCGCCCATCAGCTGGACGCGGAAGTGCCGCTGGCCCAGCGTGCGGGTGGCCGCCTCCCGGACGACGGCGAACGCCTCCGGGAGCAGCTGGTCGAGGGTCTCGCCGTCCTCGTACCGCTGCTTGAACTCGTCGGTCTTCGCCCGGAGCTCCGCGTCGGTGAGGTCGGCGACGTCGCCCTCCAGGGACTCGATCGCGTCGGCGATCCGGTCCAGTCGTCGGAGGATCTTGCCCTCACCGGCTCGCAGGATTCTCGAGAACACCACGGCACCAGCGTAGGCGGCCCGGCCAGCACCCCGGGGACGCCGCACGTACCCTCCGCCGGGTGGCCACCGACCCCGCCGCCCTCGGGCCCGGCGCGCTCGCCTTCCTGACCGAGCGCCACCTGGCCACGCTGACCACGCTGCGCGCCGACGGGAGCCCGCACGTGGTGCCCGTCGGCGTCACCTACGACCCGGACACCCGCACCGCCCGCGTCATCACCTCCGGCGGCTCGGCGAAGGCCCGGCACGTCCGCGCCGGGCAGGACCGGGTCGCCGTCTGCCAGGTCGAGGGGCGCCGCTGGCTGACCCTCGAGGGGACGGCGGTCGTGCGCGACGACCCGGCCGCGGTGGCCGACGCCGAGGCCCGCTACGCGCGGCGGTACCGGCAGCCGCGGGAGAACCCGGCGCGGGTCGTCGTGGAGATCTCGGTCGACCGGGTGCTGGGCAACGCCTGAGGGAGGACCCCGTCCTCCCCACCCCTCGCCGGCTCGGGGCGGGACCCGGGACGGGGCCGAGACACAGCACCGGACATGCACGACCCTGTCGGGGTGGAGCTCTCCGGCATCGACCTGACCACCGAGGTGGTCCGCACCGCGCGGCTGGTCCTGCGGCCGTTCACCCCCGACGACGTGAGCGCGGTGCACCGCGCCACCCAGGACCCGGAGACGCAGCGCTGGATCAGCGCCGCGCCGGTGCCCTACACGCTCGCCGACGCGCGCGCGTGGGTGGACACGGTGGTCCGCCAGCGCGCCGAGGGCGCCGGGCTGCCGGTCGTGGCCGAGGCCGACGGCGAATTCGTCGGCACCGCGGGCCTGCTGTTCGGCGGGCGGCACCTCGGCCCGGAGATCGGCTACTCGGTGGCGCCGTGGGCCCGGCGGCGCGGCTACGCCACCGAGGTCACCGACGGGCTGGCCGGCTGGGCCTTCACCCGCGGGGCGACGCGGGTGCACCTGGTGGTCGACGTGGACAACCCCGCCTCGCAGGCGGTGGCGCTGCGGGCCCGGTTCACCCGCGAGGGCGTCGTCCGCTCGGCCCTGCCGCGGCGCGACGGCACCCGCGCCGACGCCGTCCTGTTCGGCCGGCTGGCCGCCGACTGAGGGTCAGTCCCCCTCGACGAGCACCACGGCGTTCCCGTCGGGGTCGGCCGTCGCGAGCACCGGCGGGGCGGACCCGGTGTCGAGCACCTCGCCGGGTACCGCGCCGGCCGCGGTGAGCGCGGCGTGCGAGGCGCGGACGTCGGCGGCGGCTCGTCGGTGCCCGGACACGGCGGAGGGGCCGCGCCGGCACGGCACGGCCCCTCCGGAACGGTCAGCGCGGGACGGCGGCGGGCTCGGCCGGTGCCGCGACGTGTGCGGATGCGTTGCCCAGCGGCGGCTCCACCAGCCGGATCAGGCCGTAGTCGAAGGCGTGCCGCCGGTAGACGACGGTCGGCTGGCCGGTGTCGGCGCACTGGAAGAGGAAGAAGTCGTGGCCCACGAGCTCCATCTCGTGCAGGGCCTGGTCGACGGTCATGGGCACGGCCGGGTGGTGCTTCTCCCGCACGATCCGGCCGGGCAGGTGCTCGTCGAGGTCTGTGACGAGGGGCTCCCCGGCGAACTGCTGCTCCACGTCGGGGATGCCGAGCGCCGGGGTCTCCAGCGGCGCGGCGGTGGTGCCGGCGACCCGCACGCTGGGCGGGGTGCGCCGGCCGTGGTGCACGCGGCGGCGGTCGTTCGCCCGCCGCAGCCGGTTGTCGAGCTTGCCGCAGCACAGGTCGAGGGCGGCGTAGAAGTCCGGCGCGGCAGCCTCCGCGCGGACCACGGGTCCCTTGCCGCGCAGGGTGATCTCCACGCGCTGGCAGTTGGAGGACTGGCGGGGGTTCTTCTCGTGGAACAGCTCGACGTCGATGCGCGAGAGCTTGCCGTCGAACCGTTCGAGCTGACCGACCTTGTCCTCCACGTGCTGCCGATAGTGTTCGGGCACTTCGACGTTGCGGCCACGGACCACGATCTCCATCAGACCTCCCGGTCATCGGGTGTGATCGATGCAACGCTAGTCGCTGTCACGTGGCCCGGACAGTCGATCAGCCGGGTCTCCGGCGCCCCCTCTCGGAGCCGTCCGGGAAGGGCCCAGGTGACGCCCCGCGGACCGGCCGGGGACCGGGGCGGGGCGTCGCGGCGACGACGGCGGCCAGCACCGGCGTGTCGCCGTCCGGGCGTGTCGCGGCCAGCGCGGCGGCCGCCTCGGTGAGCGTGGCGCCGCTGGTCACGACGTCGTCGACCACCACGAGGACCGCCCCGGGCGGGACCCGCGCCGGGCGGACGGCGAAGGTGCCGGCGAGGTTGACCCGCCGCTGCGCCACCGACAGCCCCGCCGAGTCCCGCACCCGCCCGGCCCGGGTCAGCACCCGCCCGCAGCCGGCGGGCACCCCCGCGGCGCGCAGGTCGGCGACGGCGGCCGTGGCCAGTTCCCGCACGCAGTCGCGGCCGCGCGCCCGCAGCGCCGCGCGGGTCGGCGGCACCGGGACCAGCAGCACCGGCCGGCCGGGCAGCAGCACCGCGTGCACCCCGACGGCCAGCGCGAGCGCCGCGCCGAGCGGGCCGGCGAGCTCCGCGCGGCCGTGCTCCTTGAACGCGGCGACCGCGGGCCGGACCGGGCCGGTGTAGGCGCCGGCGGCCACGGTGGGCGGCATGCCCGGCGGGAGCCGCCGCGGCGTCGCCTCGCGCGGTGCGCCGAGCAGGGCCGCGCAGCGCCGGCACAGCGCCGGGCCGGGCACCCCGCAGCCGGCACAGGTGCGCGGGAGCACCAGGTCCACGAGGCTGCCGGCGAGCGCCGCGCCGAGACCTCCCACCTCCCCAGCCTGCGGCTCGGCGGTCCCGGTCACCCGGCTCCGGCGGGATCTGTGGAGAGCGGCCCCTCTGTGCGCAGGAGGACCCCGTCCTCACCGCTCGCGAGCTCGCGGCGAGCCTCCGGACGGGGCCTGGCGCGGGCACGCGAGCGGCGGGGGCAGAGGGGTCCTCCGGCTACACCGGGTACAGGGGCTCGGTGCCCGGCACCGGCTCCTGGCCGCGCAGCAGCGTCACCCAGGTGCCGCCGACCAGCAGCCACATCGTCCCGCCGGCGCTGAGCAGCGGCAGCTGGCCGGGCGCGGCCGCCAGCGCCGTCGGCGCGCTGGGCAGGCCGGCGGTGGGCACCGTGGCCAGCCCCCAGCCGTCGACGCCGACGAGGTAGGGCACCACGCCCTCCTCGCCGTCTGCGAGCACCATCAGGCTGCCGGCGGTGCGCCAGCCGACGTCGACCACGGCGGTCAGCGACGGGGCCACCTCCCGCAGGTCGCGCAGCGCGACCTGCCCCTCGTCGGAGCGCACGACCGTGCCCACCAGCAGCACGGCGCCGTCCCCGCGGCTGACCACCACGGCGGCGCGGACGCCGTCGGGCGAGAGCTGCAGCGCCGTCACGCGGCCCTGCCCGGGCAGGGTCGGCGCGTTCACCGGCTGCGGCGCCCCGGAGGCCGGCACCCGGACGACGGTGCTCTCGTCGCGGACCACCCAGAACTCCGCCCGGGTGGCCGCGACCGTCGGCACCGACAGCCGGCTCGCGGTGAGCACCGGCGCCAAGGCCTGGCCGTAGGTGCCCGCCAGCAGCGAGGCGGTGCCCCCGCTGACCGAGACCCCGGCCATCGCCGTCAGGGCGCTGGTGCGCGGGTCGGCGGACACCGCCGCGCCGGTCAGCCCGTAGGCGCCCTCGCCGGCCGGCCCGGGTGCGGGCTGCCCCTCGACGGTCATCAGCCGGCCGGCGTCGAGGTAGTGGCCGGCGGCGTCGGCGGGCACCGAGTCGGGGCTGTAGGAGGCCCAGTCGTCGGTGCGCTGGACGGTGGGGACGCCGTCGATGGCGACCGGCTCGCCGTTGCTGCGCACCTCGACCGAGTTGGTGCCCTCGAGCTGGTCCAGCGTCCACACCAGCTGGGCGGACAGCTGCGCGAGCTGGTTGGGGGCGAGGTCGTCGAGGCCGGCGAGGTCGACGCTGACCGTCGACCCGGACACGGTCACCGCCCGGGTGAGCGTCACGCCGTCCAGCGCGTTGGCCACGCCGGCGGCCAGGGCCGGCGAGGGGCCCTCGACCAGCCGCTGCACCAGCGTCGTCGGCTGGGCCTCCCCGGAGATCAGGTACCGCGGGTCGGGCACCACGCGGGCGCCGGTGGGGTCGACGAAGTAGACGGCGAGGTCGTCGTAGAGGCGCTCGAAGTCGGGCACGAGCATGACCAGGCCGTCCGGCGGGTTGGTGATCCGCCACTCGCCGTCCACCTCGGCCAGCGTGAACTCGCGGGTGAACACCGTGTCGTTCGCGGCCGTGAACACCCCGCGCGGGTCGACGGTGCCGACCAGGTCGCCGGTCATGACGACGGTGCCCGACCCGGTGGTCACCGTCGCGTAGTCCGGGCCCACCAGGGTGATGCCGGCCTCGTCGCTCCAGGTCGCGCCGGCCTCGGGGGTCAGGTGCTCGACGGCGACGGGGTGGCCGTTGACGGAGCTGGCGGCGGCGTCGATGAAGCCGCGGACGATCTCCTCCGGCGGCGCCTCCGTGCGCGGGCCGAGCGGCTCGATGCCGACGTCGCCGGTGGGCCGGGCCTGGGCGTCGGTGATCGCCTGCGGCGCGGAGCCGGTGGGCACGGTCGAGCACCCGGCGAGCAGCCCCACGAGCAGGGCGGCCAGCGCGGCCGGCAGCCGCCTCACCGCCGCTCCCCCGGCCGGCGGACGATCGTCGGCCGCAGCGGCAGCGGCGAGCTGGTGAGGTCGGTGCCGGCGACCAGCGGGACGGTGAGCCGGAACTGCGCGCCCAGACCCGGCTGGCCCCACACCTGCAGCCAGCCGCCGTGCAGCCGGGCGTCCTCGAGGCTGATCGACAGGCCCAGCCCGCTGCCGCCGACGGTGCGCACCCGCGAGGGGTCGGCCCGCCAGAAGCGGTCGAAGACGTGCGCCGCCTCGGTCGAGGACAGCCCGACGCCGTGGTCGCGGACGGTGACCGCCGCCGCCGTCCGGTTCGCCGCCAGCGTCACCTCGATCGGCTGCCCGCTGCCGTGCTCGACGGCGTTGCCGACCAGGTTGCGCAGGATCCGCTCGACCCGCCGCGCGTCGACCTCGGCGATCACCGGGTCGGCCGGGCCGGTCACGCGCAGCTCGCAGCCGTGCCGCTCGGCCAGCGCGGACATGCCGTCGGCCACCCGCCCGACCAGCGCGCCGAGGTCGGTGGGCGCCCAGTCGAGGACGGCGGCGCCGGCGTCGTAGCGGCTGATCTCCAGCAGGTCCGACAGCAGCCGCTCGAAGCGGTCGAGCTCCTCGTGCAGCAGCTCGGCCGACCGCGCCACGTGCGGCGGGAAGTCCCCGCGCGACTCGTGCAGCACGTCGGCGGCCATCTGCACCGTCGTCAGCGGGGTGCGCAGCTCGTGGCTGACGTCGGAGGTGAACCGCTGCTGCAGCTGGGACAGCCCCTCGAGCTGGGTGATCTGCCGCTGCAGGCTGTCGGCCATGGCGTTGAAGCTGGTGGCCAGCCGGGCGAGGTCGTCCTCGCCGCGGACGGTCATCCGCTCCTCGAGCTGCCCCTCGGCCAACCGCTGCGCGGTGCCGGCGGCGCGGCGCACCGGGTCCACGACCAGCCGGGTCACGAGCACGCCGATCCCGGCGACGAAGAGGGTGAGCGCGATGCCGCTGATCGCGACGGTGCTGCGGATCAGCGAGAGCGTCTCCTGCTCCTGGTCGAGCGGGAACGCGTAGTACAGCTCGATCGCCTCGGCGGACGAGACGTCGCCGGGGACGGGCACCCCCACCAGCAGCGTGGGTTGCGGCTCGCCGTTGTCGTCGGGGACGAGGGCGTACTGCGTGTACTGGCCGCCGCCCTGCACGCCGGCACGCAGGTCGTCGGGCAGCGCGGGGTAGACGCCGGGCCGGCTCACCGCGGGCGGCCGCTCGGCGTTGCCGGTCCGGTAGACCATGACGACGTCGAAGTCGCCGGCCGAGCCGCCGCGGGTGAGCAGCCCGTTGACGGTGCGGCCCAGGGTCGCGCGGACGCTGGCGGAGTCGCCGGCGGCGATGCCCACCACCTCGGACCGGGCGTAGACGACGCCGGCCTGCGCCTGGTCGATCGCCGCCTGCTCCTTGACCGACAGCAGCTGGGTCCGGATCTGGCTGAACAGCACCAGGCTGACGATCACCACGACCGTGCCGGCCACGACCATCGTGATCGCGCCGATGCGCACGTGCAGCGACCGCCGCCAGGCGGTGACCGCCCGGCCGGCCAGCCGGCGGGCGCGGATCCGCGCCCGGACCGCCCGCCGGCGCAGCCCGCGCCGCAGCGCGGGCAGGTCGGCCGGCCGCCGCCGGGGCGGGCGGAGCACGGCCGGGCGCGCCGGCGCCGGGGCCTCGGCGTCGTCCGCCGGCGCGGCCGGCGCCCGCTCGGTGGTGCTCACGGGATCACGGGGGGCCGGCCTTGTAGCCGACGCCGCGGACGGTCAGGACGATCTCCGGCTTCTCCGGGTCGCGCTCGATCTTGGCGCGCAGCCGCTGCACGTGGACGTTGACCAGCCGGGTGTCGGCGGCGTGCCGGTAGCCCCACACCTGCTCGAGCAGCAGCTCGCGGGTGAACACCTGGCGCGGCTTGCGGGCCAGGGCGACCAGCAGGTCGAACTCCAGCGGGGTCAGCGGGATCGGCGCGCCGTCCCGGGTGACCTGGTGGGCGGGGACGTCGATGTGCACGTCGCCGATGGACAGCGTCTCGGCCTGGCCGGTCTCGCCGCGGCGCAGCTGGGCGCGCACCCGGGCGACGAGCTCGACGGGCTTGAACGGCTTGGTGACGTAGTCGTCGGCGCCGGCCTCGAGCCCCTGGACGACGTCGATGGTGTCGCCCTTGGCGGTGAGCATGACGATCGGGACGGTCGACTGGCTGCGGATGTCCTGGGCGATCTGCAGGCCGTTGCGGCCGGGCAGCATGAGGTCGAGCAGGACGATGTCGGGCCGGGTCTGCTGGAAGACCGACAGCGCCCGGTTGCCGTCGGAGACGAAGGCGGGGTCGTAGCCCTCGCGCCGCAGGACGATGCCGAGCATCTCGGCGAGGGCGGCGTCGTCGTCGACGACCAGGACACGGCCGCGACTGGGCCCGGTGTTCGCTGCGGTCGGAGGCACGTGACCATTCTGCGACGTCACGGCCGGATAACGGTGACGCCGGACCGAATCACCGGTCCGGCGCCACCATCCGTCCCACGGATCCCTGCCCGCAGGGCGAGGCGAGGTGCTGGAACGGCCCCCTCGCAGGGGCCCACCGCGAGCGGAGCGAGCGGTGGGGGCGAGGGGGTCCTTCCTCAGTAGCGGTAGTGCTCGCTCTTGAACGGGCCCTCGACCGGCACGCCGATGTAGTCGGCCTGCACCTTGGTGAGCTCGGTGAGCTTCACGCCGAGCGCGTCGAGGTGGAGGCGGGCCACGTGCTCGTCGAGCTTCTTGGGCAGCACGGTGACCCCGGGGGTCCGGCCCTCGTAGGCGGCGCGGTTGCCCCACAGCTCGATCTGGGCGAGCACCTGGTTGGAGAACGAGGCGCTCATGACGAAGCTGGGGTGCCCGGTGGCGTTGCCCAGGTTCAGCAGCCGGCCCTCGGAGAGCACGATGATCGTGTGGCCGTCGGCGAACCGCCACTCGTCGACCTGCGGCTTGATCTGCGTCCGCTCGATGCCCGGGGTGCGGGCGAGGCCGGCCATGTCGATCTCGTTGTCGAAGTGGCCGATGTTGCCGACGATCGCCTGGTGCTTGGTCTGCCCGAGCTGCTCGGCGGTGATGATGTCGCGGTTGCCGGTGGCGGTGATGATGATGTCGGCCTTGCCGATGACCTCGTCGAGCGTGGTCACCTCGTAGCCGTGCATCGCCGCCTGCAGGGCGTTGATCGGGTCGATCTCGGTGACGATGACCCGGGCGCCCTGGCCGCGCAGCGACTCCGCGCAGCCCTTGCCGACGTCGCCGTAGCCGCAGACCACGGCCACCTTGCCGCCGATCATGACGTCGGTGGCGCGGTTGATGCCGTCGATGAGGGAGTGCCGGCAGCCGTAGAGGTTGTCGAACTTGCTCTTGGTGACCGAGTCGTTGACGTTGATCGCCGGGAACAGCAGCCGGCCGTCGCGGGCCAGCTCGTACAGCCGCATGACGCCGGTGGTGGTCTCCTCGGTGACCCCCTTGATGCCCTGGCCGATGCGGGTCCAGTAGCCAGCGTCGGTGGCCAGGCTCTCGCGCAGCGCGGCGAGGATGACGCCGTACTCCTCGGAGTCGGCCTCCGTGGTGTCGGGGACGGCGCCCTCGGCCTCGAAGCGGGTGCCGAGGTGCACCAGCAGGGTGGCGTCGCCGCCGTCGTCGAGGAGCATGTTCGGGCCGACGACGGCGCCGCTCTCGTCGCGGAACTCGAACAGCCGCTGGGTGCACCACCAGTAGTCCTCGAGCGTCTCGCCCTTCCAGGCGAAGACCGGGACGCCGGCGGGCTGCTCGGCGGTGCCCTCGGGGCCGACGACGATCGCGGCGGCGGCGTGGTCCTGGGTGGAGAAGATGTTGCAGGAGACCCAGCGGACGTCGGCGCCGAGCGCGACGAGGGTCTCGATGAGGACGGCGGTCTGCACGGTCATGTGCAGGGAGCCGGCGATGCGGGCGCCGGCCAGCGGCTGCTCGTCGCCGTACTCGGCGCGCAGCGCCATGAGGCCGGGCATCTCGTGCTCGGCGAGCTGGATCTCCTTGCGGCCGAACGGCGCCAGGGAGAGGTCGGCGACCTTGAAGTCGCCGTCGGACAGCGTGCGGGTGCCGGTAGAGGCGGTCATGTCGCTCCAGGGTCGAGGCCCCCACCGGGTGCGGCGGGGACTCGGGGTCGCTGAGGTGAGCGAGCATGCCGAGGCTTCGGCGGGGCTCGTGCCGTCGTCCAGCCTAACGCAGCGGACGCGGCGGGCTCAGCCCTCGCAGCCGACGCCGTCGCCGTCGCCGTCCAGGGACGGGTTCCAGCCCGGGTCGCCCTCGCGGATGGGCGCGGCGCCCGCGGCGCGCACCGCGGCGCAGTCGGGATAGGGCGTGGCCGGCGCCGGCGGCGTGCTCTCCGGCTCCCGGCCCGGGAGCGGCCCGCGCCCGGGCAGCGGCTCGTCCGGGCAGGAGTCCAGCACGCCGGCGACGGCGTCCCGCTCGGCGCGGGTCATCCACAGCCCGTAGGCGACCTTCACCGCGACCTGCCGGGCGACGTACGCGCACCGGTAGGACCGGGCCGGCGGCAGCCAGGTGGCGGCGTCGGAGTCGCCCTTGGCCTGGTTGAGCGGGCCGTCGACGGCGAGCAGGTTGAGCGGGTCGTTGGCGAACTCGGTGCGCCGGGCGGCGTCCCACTGCTGGGCGCCCTTCTGCCAGGCGTCGGACAGCGCCACCACGTGGTCGATCTGCACCGCCTCGCTGGTCCCCTCGCCGCGGCGGAACGCGATGGTGCGGCCGGAGTACGGGTCGGCGAGGGTGCCGCTGACGACGACGCAGTCGCGGGTGCCCGGCTCGAAGCGCTCGCCGGTGAGGTCGCGGGCCAGGACGTCGTTGCGGGTGTCGCAGCCGTCGTGGTCGGTGTCGACCCAGCCGTCGCCGAACCGCTCGCGGGAGTAGCCGGTCTGCGGCGCGCGGCCGCGGACCTCGACGGAGTCCAGCGCCTCGAGGGCGCTGCCGGCGGACGGGACGGCGGGCGGGTCGCCGAGCAGGGCGGTGCACCCGGACCCCAGCGCGGCCGCCAGGGCCAGCGCCAGCGCCGCCCGCAGCGGGGCGGGGCGCAGCCGGGCCGGTCGGACGGGCACGACCGACGCTACGTCCGCGGCCGCGCCGCCGGCGGCCGCGACACGCGCCCCGTCAGCGCAGGTTCGTGGTGGCCCGGTAGAGGACCGCGGGGCCGCGGGCGGTGACCGGGGAGCCGGCCGGCACGAACGCCGACCGGCCCCGGGTCAGCCGGACCTCGCCGTCCGCGGACTCGAGGACCGCCTCCCCCTCGGTGCACAGCAGGACCTGGGGGCCGCGGGTGCTCAGGGAGCCGGCCAGCTCGTCGAGCTGGCAGCGGGTGAGGTCGAAGTCGTCGACCGGCACCGGGTAGCGCAGGCCGCCGGGACCGAGCACCGGGTGCAGCACCGGGACCTTGCCGTCGGAGAAGTCGAGCACCTCGATGAGCGCCGCGAGGTCGACGTGCTTGTTCGTCAGGCCGCCGCGCAGCACGTTGTCCGAGCTGGCCATGACCTCGACGCCGGCTCCGGACAGGTAGGCGTGCAGGTTGCCGGCCGGCAGGAAGACCGCCTCACCGGGGGCGAGCTTGAGGTGGTTGCACATCAGCGAGATGACGACGCCGGAGTCGCCGGGGTACTTCTCGGCCAGGGTCGTGGCCCAGCGGTAGGTGTTGATGAACTCCGGGTCGTGGGCGGCGACGAACTCGGCCGCCTTGTGCGAGACGACGTCCACCAGGTGCGTGCGCCGCTTGCAGGACAGCGCCAGCAGCTGCGGGATCGCCGCCTGCAGCCCGCCGCGGGCCAGCGCCGCGATGGTCGGCTTGAGCTCGGGCAGCTGCAGCTTGGCCAGGCAGTGCAGCGACTCCTCGACCGGCCGGAAGCCGCACAGCGCCTCGAAGGTGGTCAGCGCGAGCAGCAGCTCGGGTTTGTGCCAGGGGTCCTTGAAGGTGCGGGTCGGGTCGTCCTTCGGGATCCCGGCGGCCTCCTCCGCGGCGAAGCCGGCCCGGGCCTGCGCCATGGTCGGGTGGGCCTGCAGCGACAGCGGGCTGTCGGCGGCCAGCACCTTCATGAGGAACGGCAGCCGCGGGCCGAAGCGCTCGTGCACCGCGGGGCCGAGCAGGGCGTCGGGGTGCGCGGCGATCGCCGCGTCCAGCGGCGTGCCGTCCGACAGCAGGCTGGGCTGGTCGGGGTGCCCGCCCATCCAGAGCTCCGCGTACGGCTGCTCGGCCGGGACGGTCTCGCCCAGCAGTTCGGGGATGACGGTGCGGCTCCCCCACGGGTAGTGCCGCACCGCGCTGGTCATCTGCCACATCACCCGGGGAGGCTAGTGCGGCCCGACCCGCCTGTCCGGGCCTCCGGCCCCGCCGTCCTCCCCGGACGGGCGCCGGCGCTCAGTGCCCGGCGGCCGGCTCCTTCTTCCGGTGGAACAGCAGCGTCACGACGGCGACGACCACCGCGCCGACGACCAGGCCGACGAGGGCGCTGGCGAACGTGTTGACCAGCCACCCCACGACCCCGCCCAGGGGGCCGGTGGCCTCGTGCGCCGCCTCCTCCAGGTGGTGCACCGCGCCGTAGACGGCGTGCAGCCCGAGCTCGTCGCTGCCCACCAGCAGGATGTGCCCGCCGACCCACAGCATCGCGGCGGTCCCGACGACGGTGAGCCCGGCGAGCAGCCGCGGCATGCCCTTGACCAGCCCGCGGCCGAACCCGGCCACGCCCTTCTTCTCCGACCGGGACAGCCGCAGACCGGCGTCGTCCATCTTCACGATGAGCGCGACGACGCCGTAGACGAGGACGGTGATCGCCACGCCGACGACGGCGAGGATGGCCAGCCGCGACCAGAAGCCCTCGCTCGCCACCTCGTTCAGCGAGATGACCATGATCTCGGCCGAGAGGATGAGGTCGGTGCGGACGGCGCCGCGTACGAGGGTGTTCTCGTCCGGCGGCTGCCCCTCGGCGTCGCCGTGCGCGGCGGAGTGGCCGCGCAGCCGGTGCCAGATCTTCTCGGTGCCCTCGTAGCAGAGGTAGGCGCCGCCGAGCATGAGGATCGGCGTGAGCAGCCACGGCAGGAACTCGCTGAGCAGCAGGATCGCGGGCAGGATGATCAGCAGCTTGTTGCGCAGCGACCCGATCGCGATGCGCTTGACGATCGGGATCTCGCGCTCGGCGGCGATGCCCTGCACGTACTGCGGTGTCACCGCGGTGTCGTCGACGACGACGCCCGCGGCCTTGACGCCGGCCTTGGCGGCGGCGGCCCCGACGTCGTCCACGGAGGCGGCCGCGGCGCGTGCCAGCAGTGCCACGTCGTCGAACAGGGCTACGAGTCCACCGGCCACGGGAGGTCCTTCCAGTCGGTCAGCAGTCGGGTGCGCTCACGGTCGATCGCGATCCGGTACCCCGGACCGGCCGCCCGGACACCGGACGATCCGGTCTCAGCGCTGCAGCGCCCGCTCCTGGTCCAGGGCCAGCGCGAGGTAGACGGCGGTGAAGTCGGCCACCGCCATCTGCCGCGCCAGGCGGGGCAGCCGGCCGTGGCGCTCGGGCTCGCCGTGCTCGGCCAGCCCGCTGACCGGCACGTTGTTGGCCGCCGCGGTGCGCAGCACCTCGCTCATCGCCTCGTGCGCCGAGCGGGGCTCGCGCTCGCCGGCGCCGTCGTGGTCGGCGGCGTCGGTGTCGCGGATGGTGAGCAGCCGCAGCCGGCGGCCGGTGTCCTCGGCGCGGTCGCGGAAGAAGTCGTCGACGTCGCGCGGCGCCAGCGGCCCGCCGAGCACCGCGCAGGCGGCGACGCGCTGGTCGGGTAGCCGGAACCCGCTGGTCGGCAGGCCGGCGAGGGTGGCCAGCTGGTCGGCGAAGCGGGCGGCCGCGGTGCCGGCCAGGGGCCCCTCGGCGGCGATGACCGGGAACGCGTCGAGCAGCTCGAGGGCGAGGGTCTTGGCCGGGTTGGTGAACGACTCGCGCGCGGGGCCGCACTCGGCGGCGACCTCGTCGAGGGCGGCGGCGATCGCCTCGGGGTCGGCGGCCTCGGGCCGCAGCAGGCCGAGGTCGGTGGCCAGGCGCAGCAGCGGGGTGAGCAGCGACCACAGGGTGGTGTGCCGGACCCGTGAGCGCGGCAGCGGCACGTAGGGCATCCGCGCGGTCGAGCAGGCCGCCCGCAGCGGGGCGTCGTCGGCGCCGATGCCCAGCAGGGTCACCCCGCGCCGGGCCGCCTCGTAGGCCGGGGTCACCGCGTAGCGGCCGGCGCCGGTGCGGGTGGCGACGACGGCGATGTCGGTCGGGCCGGTCCACACGGGCAGGTCCGGGCCGGGGACGACGTCGACGGTGACCGGGCTGGCCGGGCCGAGCAGCGCCCGCAGCACCGACGCCGCCACCGCCCCCTCGCGCCGGGCGACGATCACCAGCCCGCGGGGGCGGCCGCCCTCGGTGACCCGGCCCAGCCCGGCCTCCTCGGTCAGCCGGGCGGTCTCCCGCACCTGCGCCCCGGCGCCGGCCACGGCCGGCAGCAGGCCGCGCGGGTCGCGGGCGCGCAGCACGTCGAGGTCGTCGAGGACCTCCTCGGCCAGCTCGGGCGAGGTCATCGGCCCGCCGTCCCCCCGCCGCGGATCCGTGCCTCGTCGAGCAGCAGCACCGGGATGCCGTCCCGGACGGGGAAGGCCCGGTCGCACGTCGGGCACACCAGCTCGCCGGCCGCCTCGTCGACGGTCAGCGGGCTGTGGTGGGTGTCCGGGCAGGCGAGGACCTCCAGCAGCAGCGGGTCCAGTCCCAGCGGTCCCTGTGTCGTCCCCTGCGTCATGCGCGCACCATCCCCAGCACCCGGTCCCTGAGCTGTTCCATCCGCGCCCGGTCGGGCGCCTCGACGTTGAGCCGCAGCAGCGGCTCGGTGTTGCTGGCCCGCAGGTTGAACCACGAGCCGTCGGGCAGGTCGACGGTCAGCCCGTCGAGCTCGTCGACCGTCGCGCCGTCGGCCTCGAACGCCTCCCGGACCACCTTCGTCCGCTCCGCGGCGTCGGCCACGGTGGAGTTGATCTCGCCGGAGGCGGCGTAGCGGCTGTAGGCGGCGGTCAGCTCCGACAGCGGCCGGCTCTGCTCGCCGAGCGCGGCCAGCACGTGCATCGCCGCGAGCATCCCGGTGTCGGCGCGCCAGAAGTCGCGGAAGTAGTAGTGCGCGGAGTGCTCGCCGCCGAAGACGGCGTCGGTGCGGGCCATCTCGGCCTTGACGAACGAGTGCCCCACCCGCGTCCGCACCGGGGCACCACCGTGCTCGCGGACGATCTCGGGCACCGCCCGCGACGTGATCAGGTTGTGGATGACCGTCGTCCCCCGGCCCTTGGCCAGCTCCCGGACGGCGACCAGCGCGGTGATCGCCGAGGGGCTCACCGGCTCGCCGCGCTCGTCGACGACGAACACCCGGTCGGCGTCGCCGTCGAAGGCCAGGCCGACGTCGGCGCCCTCGCGGCGGACCGCCTCCTGCAGGTCGACCAGGTTGGCCGGCTCCAGCGGGTTGGCCTCGTGGTTCGGGAAGGTGCCGTCGAGCTCGAAGTACAGCGGGACGACGTCGAGCGGCAGGCCGGCCAGCACGACGGGGACGGTGTGCCCGCCCATGCCGTTGCCGGCGTCGACGACAACCTTCAGCGGGCGGCTCCCCGACAGGTCGACCAGTCCGCGCAGGTGGGCGGCGTAGTCGGGCAGCAGGTCCCGACGCCCCACCTCGGCGACGCGGTCGGGCACGCGGTCGTAGGAGTCGCGCTCGGCCCACTCGCGGATCGTGGCCAGCCCGGACTCCTGCCCCACCGGCGCGGCCCCGGCGCGGCAGAGCTTGATGCCGTTGTACTGCGCCGGGTTGTGGCTGGCGGTGAACATCGCGCCGGGCACGTCCAGCGAGCCGGCGGCGAAGTAGAGCAGGTCGGTGGAGCCCAGGCCCGCCTCGAGGACGTCGACGCCGCGGGAGAGGACGCCCTCGGCGAAGGCCCGGGACAGCGGCACCGAGGACGGGCGCATGTCGTGGGCGGTGACGACGGCGGTGGCGCCGCTCTCGGTGGTGACGAACTCCGCGAAGGCAGCGCCGATGCGCCGCGCGACGTCCTCGTCCCACTGGTCGGGGACCACGCCCCGGACGTCGTAGGCCTTGATGATCGCCGACAGGTCCGTCACTGCCCACCCTCGCCTGGACTGGCCGGGCGTGTCCCCCGGTCCGGCCGACCCTATCGGCGGGCGCGGGGACCGGCCGCCGGAGGGCGGCGGTTCAGTCGAGGTCGGGGAGGACGCGCAGGTGGCCGCGACGGGTGCCGCGGCCGTCGTCGGCCGGGGCGCGCGGCGGCTCGGGGCGGGCCGCCTCGCGGACGGCGTCGGCCAGGGCGAGCAGGTCGTCCCCGGTCGGGCCGGAGTCCTCGACGTCGATCTCGTGCCGGACGACCTCCCAGCCGCGCGGCACGGTCAGCCGCTCGGCGTGGAACTCGCAGAGGTCGTAGCTGTGCGGCTCGGAGAACGTGGCCAACGGACCGACGACAGCGGTCGACTCGGCGTAGACGTAGGTCAGTGTCGCCGCCGCCGGTTGCGCGCAGCCGCTGCGACTGCAGCGACGTGACTGCCTCACCACCGGTTCCTCACGCTGGGCACAGTAGCCGCGTACCCGCGGAGTCGGCGACAGGCACACCGGACCGGCGCCCCTCCGTTCCCATCCAACCCGACGTCCCCGCGCGCCCCGTCACCGGGGGCCACGGCGGCGTCCCGCTGCCCCGGTCCCGCGATGCGCCGTACGCTCGCCCCGCCATGAGCCGACCCGTCCGTCCCGACCGCTCCCGGCCCGCCCGGTCCCGCCGCGACCGGCACGGCCGGGGCCTGCGGGGCCGCCTCGTCCCCGACGAGGTCCCCCTCGCCCGCAGCCGCGCCGAGCAGTTCGACGACCTGGTGCTCGACGCGGTCGAGGACCTCGAGCGCCGCTGGGAGCGGGAGCTGGCCGGCGTGGAGTTCGCCGTCGAGGACGTGCCCTGGGTCGACCACACCAGCCCCGACGAGGTGGTGCTCGACCCCGACGTCCTCGACGACGGCACGGTGCCGCTCGCCCGGGTGCTGCCGGCGCACCGCGAGGACGGGCGCGAGGTGCCGGCGCGGATCGTCGTCTACCGGCGGCCGCTGGAGATCCGCGCGCACGACCACGACGACCTCGCCGACCTCGTGCGCGACGTCGTCGTCGACCAGGTGGCGGTGCTGCTCGGCCGCGACCCGGAGGAGATCGACCCCACCGGCTGAGAGGAGGACCCCCTCGCCCCCCACGGCTCGCAGGCTCGCCGCGGGCTCCTGCGAGCGGGCCGTTCCCTCACGTCGCCACCGGGCTGCCCAGCTCGGCGGCCATCGCACGGGCCTCGTCGAGGCGGGCGCGGGCGAAGGCGACGTCCAGGCCGTCGCCCCGGTCGGCGCGGGTCAGCCGCGCCACCAGCTGCTCGAGGGCGACGGCGTGCCACAGCAGGCCGACGTCGGGCTCCTCCCAGCCGGCGGTCCGGGAGAGCACCACCTCCCCGACCTGCGCGCGGTCCTGCGCGTCGGGCGTGGTGGCCCACAGCGTCAGCAGGTCGCGGTGGCGGGCCGCGGGCCGGACGCCGGACCACTCGAGGACCACCAGCCGTCCGTCCTCGTCGGGACCGCCGGAGTCGACGACGACGTTGGCGGCACGCAGGTCGCCGTGCGCGACCTCGGACAGCGGCAGCTGCGCGGCGGCCGCGCGCACCGCCCGCAGCTCGCCCAGCCGCACGCCGCCGCGCACCAGCCGGGACGCGTCCTCGACCGTGGCCCGGGCGCGGCGCAGCGACCGGCCGGCCGGCGGCTCCCACGGCTGCCCGGCCGGCGCCGGCAGCGGCGCGATCCGCACCGCCGCCTCGACCGCGGCGGCGGTCCAGCGCGGCCCACCGGAGGGGCCGGGGTGGACGCGGCGGGACAGCAGCCACCGGCCGTCGTCGGCGGCGGCGACCACCTCGGGGACCCCGACCTGACGCTCCTCGGCCCACCGCCGACCGCGCAGCTCGGCCTGCAGCCGGCCCCGGCCGCTCTCCGTGACGGCGAGGTCGAGCACCCGGTCGGCGAGCACGCCCTGCACGACGCCGACCCGCGCGGACAGGTCGGTGACACCGAGGACCGGGTCGGACACCCCCAGCTCGGCGAGCAGCGAGACCACCCGGTCGCGGGCTCCCGACGCCGTCCCCGACGACGTCACTCCCGGGTTCTCGGCCACGCCGGGATCGTGTCAGGCACTCCGGCGTGCCGCACGGGATCGACCGGGGCGGGCCCCTGGGATGCTCGGGGGGATGGACCCCGCCGCGCCGCTCGCCTCGTGGGTGGTGCTCGGCGTGGCCCTGGTGGCCCTGGCGGCGGTCGTCACGGGGCTGGCGCTGAGCAGGCGGGGGGCGCCGGCCCCGCCGCGGCGGGAGGAGGAGCCCCCGCCCCCGGAGCGGCCGCCCGGCCCGCACTGGGCCGTCGACGACCTGCCAGGGTTCCTCGAGGCGCCGCCGGGCACCCCGGTCCCGGAGACCCGGCCGGCCGAGGCCCCCGCGCCCGCGGTACCGCAGGGACCCGACCCGTCCGCCCGCACGGTGGGCGCGCTGGCCGCCGCGGGCCTGGCGCTGGTCGCCGTCCTCGCGGGCGTCGCGCTCGGCAGCTCCCCCGGCGCGCCGGTGACCGGCGGCGCACCGCCGGCAGCCACCCCCGGGCCGTCCACGCCGCCCGCCTCCCCCACGACGGCGCGGCCCGAGCTGCCGCCCGTCCCCGCCGACCCGCTGCCCGGCGAGCGCGGGGCGGGGCTGCTCGCCGCGCGGTCGGTGCCCCTCGGCGGCGACGGCGTCGCCGCCCGGCTGGCGCTGGGCGGGCTGGTGCTCGAGCGGCGTGCGGTCGGCGTCACCGTGGGCTACCCGTCGGTGAGCGTGAGCGTCGGGAGCGACGGGACGGCGCTGGCCCACGTGCTGCTGCCCACCTGGAACTGCCTGGGCACCACCGCACCCGGGGACCCCGAGGCGGCCGGGTGCACGCCGGTCCTCACCGAGTACGCCGACCTGCCCACCCCGGCGCTGACCGTCACCCGCGACGGCGACGCGCTGCGGTTCGCCGGCCGCTTCCCCACCTACACCCGGCCGACCGCGACGCCGCCGGCCTACACCGGCCGGGTCTACGACCTGAGCGTCACCGTGGCCCCGGCCGGCGGGCTCGACGGCGGCGAGGCCCCGGCGGACGGGACGCTGTTCCTCGGCACCGAGCGGGCCGAGTCGCTGCCCGACCCGGCGCTCAGCCGGATCCGCGTCGCCGGCTGACCGGCAGCGCCGGGACCAGCCGGGCCACCCGGTCCAGGACCGGCCGCAGCACCCGGCCGCGGCCGGCCACCGTGACGCCGACCAGCGGCGCGCCCCGCACGGCACCCAGCCCGCCGATCTCGGAGCGGCCCCACCACGGCAGCCGGTCCGCGCCGTCGACCAGCGTGAGCAGCCCCGCGCGCAGCCGCCCACCGTCGACGACCGTGGCGACCTCGACCCGGCCGAGGGCGGCGTGCAGCCGGGCGGCCGCGCGGACGAGGTCGCGGGCCCGCGCGTCGGGCGCGGCGGCGAGCAGGTCCGGCAGCGCGCGGTCGACGTCGCGCGCCTCGCGGCTGCGCACGACCCGGCCCGGCGCGACGTCGTCCAGCCCGTCGACGAGCAGCGTGCTGCGGGAGGTCGCGACCCGGGCGTCGGGGCGCAGCCGGGCCAGCGCCCGGACGGTCGGGTCGCCCAGCGGCAGCCCGGCCAGCCGCAGCCGCCAGGGGCGGCGCAGCCCGGTGAGCAGGCCCAGCACGCCCGCGGCCAGGCGCCCGGCCGCGTCGTCGTCGCGGGCCAGCAGCCGCGCGGGCGGGCGGCCGCCAGGCACGGGGAGGCCGTCGCCGAGCAGCGTCGCGGTGACCACCGGGCCGGCGGTGGCCAGGGCGAGCAGGGCCAGCGCGTCGGGCCGGCCCGACCAGCGCGGCTCGACGACGACCGCGGCGGGCAGCAGCCGCGGCCGCGGGTGCGCCGACTGCACCGACAGCACGGTCGTCAGCCAGGGCGCTGCGGCGGTGACCGGTGCGGCGAGGTCGCGGGCGAGGGGGACGGCGGCGCGGACCTCGCGCACCACGCGGGCCCGGCCCAGCGCCGTCCGGGTGTCCCTGTCCGCGCCTCGCACCGGGCCATCCGACCACACCGCCGTCCGGGCCCCGGGACGCAACCGGGACGCAGCAGCCCCCGGCGGCGGCTGCCGTCGGGGGCTGGTGAGCGGCTGCGGCCCCGTCCCGGGCCCGCCGCGAGCGGAGCGAGTGGTGGGGAGAACGGGGTCCTTCGTCAGATGGCGCGGCGGCGCAGGCGGCGGCGCTCCCGCTCGGAGAGCCCGCCCCAGATGCCGAACCGCTCGTCGTTGGCGAGCGCGTACTCCAGGCACTCGGCCTTGACCTCGCAGCCGGTGCAGATCTTCTTCGCCTCGCGAGTGGAACCGCCCTTCTCGGGGAAGAACGCCTCCGGGTCGGTCTCGGCGCACAGCGCGCGCTCCTGCCAGGACTGGACGTCGTCGGACAGGCCCATGCCGAGCAGCCCCATCAGGCCCTGGTCGGCAGGCCCGCTGCTGCGGGAGCCCCGCTCCGACCCGCCGATGTAGTCACTCAGCCACGAGACCTCTGCCATGACGATGCGTCCCCTCTCGCTCTCGTCCCGGACGCGGTTGCTCCGCGCCGCACACCGCGGGAATTACACGCGTGTCGTTGCCCGAGCGTCAACTTCGCCCGGTGTAAGCGGTTGACCACACGGGCCACACGCGTCACACGCCGTTCGTCACTTCTCGTCCACGTTCCCGACACGCCCGTCGAACAGTGGACAACTGCCCATGGGGCACGATGACTTTCGTGGAGATCGTCGTGCTCGCCGGAGGCGTCGGCGGGGCCCGGTTCCTGACCGGACTGCGGGAGGTGGCACCGCCCTCGTCGATCACCGCGGTGGTCAACACCGGCGACGACGTGACGATGCACGGGCTGCGGATCTGCCCCGACCTCGACACCGTCGTCTACACCCTCGGCGGCGGCATCGACCCCGAGCGCGGCTGGGGCCGGGCCGGCGAGTCCTGGACGGTCAAGGAGGAGCTGGCCGCCTACGGTGCCGAGCCCACCTGGTTCGGCCTCGGCGACCGCGACCTGGCCACCCACCTCGTCCGCACCCGGATGCTCGACGCCGGCTACCCGCTCTCGGACGTCACCGCCGCGCTCGCCGACCGGTGGGAGCCCGGGGTCACCGTGCTGCCGATGAGCGACCAGCGGGTCGAGACGCACGTCGTCGTCGACGACCCCACCAGCGGGCGGCGCAGCGCGATCCACTTCCAGGAGTGGTGGGTGCGCCACCGCGCCGGGCTCGAGCCGCACGCCTTCGTCCAGGTCGGGGCGGAGCAGGCCCGGCCGGCGCCGGGCGTCGTCGAGGCGCTGGCCCGCGCCGACGCCGTGGTGCTGGCACCGTCGAACCCGGTGGTGTCGATCGGCACGATCCTCGGCGTGCCCGGCCTGCGCGACGCGCTGCGCGCCACCCCGGGCCGGGTCGTCGGGGTCTCCCCCGTCGTCGGCGGCGACGTGGTGCGCGGCATGGCCGACCGCTGTCTGCCGGTGCTCGGCGTGGAGGTCAGCGCCGAGGGCGTCGGGCGGCACTACGGCGCGCGGTCCGACGGCGGCCTGCTCGACGCCTGGCTGGTGCACACCGGGGACCGCGCCGAGGTGCCCGGCGTCGACGTGCGCGCGGTGCCGCTGCTCATGAGCTCGCCCGAGGCCACGGCCGCGATGGCCCGGGCCGCGCTGGACGCCGCGGGTGTCTGAGGAAGGACCCTCACGCCCCCCGCCGCTCGCGAGCTCGCGTCGGGCCCCTGCAGGCGGCCCGATCCCCGGCGCTCTCTCGGTGCTGCCCGTCCGGGGGCTGCCGGAGTTCACCGCCGGCGACGACCTGGCGGGGGCGGTCGCCGGCGCCGCGCCGTGGCTGGCCGACGGCGACGTCGTCGTCGTGACCTCCAAGGTGGTGTCCAAGGTGGAGGGCCGGGTGGTGCCGGTGCCGCCGGGCGCCGACCGGGAGGCGGTCCGGCAGCGGGCGATCGACGAGGAGACCGTCCGCGTCGTCGCCCGGCGCGGGCCGCTGAAGATCGTCGAGACCCGGCACGGCTGGGTGGTCGCCGCCGCCGGGGTCGACGCCTCGAACGTGCCCGGCGACTCGCTCGTGCTGCTGCCCGCCGACGCCGACGCCTCCGCCCGCGGGCTGCGCGTCCGGCTGCGCGACCTGCTCGGCGTCGAGGTGGCCGTGGTCGTCAGCGACACCTTCGGCCGGACCTGGCGCGAGGGGCTGACCGACGTCGCCGTCGGCTCGGCGGGCATCGCGGCGCTCACCGACCACCGCGGCGCGGTCGACGCGCACGGCAACCGGCTGGAGACCACCCAGACGGCCGTCGTCGACGAGGTCGCCTCGGCCGCGGACCTGGTCAAGGGCAAGCTCGAGGGTGTGCCGGTCGCCGTCGTCCGGGGGCTCCGGTTCGCGGTGCCGGCCGAGGACGCCGGCACCCGGCCGCTGGTGCGGCTGGGTCCCGGCGACCTGTTCCCCTACGGCAGCCGCGACCTGGTCGCCAGCCGCCTCCCGGCCCCCGAGCTCGTGCCCCGCGACGGCGACCGCGAGGCGGTGGCCGAGGCGTTCCGGGTGGCCAGCGCCGCGCTGCCGGAGTTCCCGGTGGTGCTGCGGCACGGCGGCGAGGGCGACGGCGTGGTCGACGTCCACCTGCCCGAGCGCGCCACGGTCACCGCCGCGCTCAACCTGGGCGCGCTGATCGGGGCCGTGCTCGTCCAGCTGCACGCCGAGGGCTGGGCGACCCGGTGGGAGCCGGTCGGGACGCCGGGTGGGTCGTCACTCGTCGGGAGGTTGTGGCTGGGCTCCCCCCGGGCCTGACCGCGGGGCAGTCGATAGCGTCGCCGGTCATGCGGGGGATCATCCTGGCCGGAGGCACGGGGAGCCGCCTGTTCCCCATCACCCAGGCGGTGAGCAAGCAGCTCATGCCGGTCTACGACAAGCCGATGGTGTACTACCCGCTCTCGACGCTGATGATGGCCGGCGTCCGCGAGGTGCTGGTGATCACCACCCCGGGGGACCAGGCCGCGTTCCGGGCGCTGCTCGGCGACGGCAGCCGGCTCGGGATGCGGATCGAGTACGCCGTGCAGGAGAAGCCGGAGGGTCTGGCGCAGGCCTTCCTCATCGGCGCCGGTTTCGTCGGTGACGAGGCCGTGGCGCTGGTCCTGGGCGACAACATCTTCTACGGCGCGGGCCTCGGGACGGCGCTGGGACGGCTGCCCGCGCCCGACGGCGGGCACGTGTTCGCCTACCACGTGGCCAACCCGCAGGACTACGGCGTCGTCGAGTTCGACGGCCGCGGCACGGTGCTCTCCATCGAGGAGAAGCCGGTGAAGCCGCAGAGCTCCTACGCCGTGCCGGGGCTGTACTTCTACGAGTCGTCGGTGGTCGAGGTGGCGCGCGGCATCCGGCCCAGCGCCCGCGGCGAGCTCGAGATCACCGCGGTCAACGAGCACTACCTGCGGCAGGGCCGGCTGACGGTCACCGTGCTCGACCGGGGCACCGCCTGGCTGGACACCGGGACCTTCGCCTCGTTGCGCCAGGCGACGGAGTTCGTCTCGGTGGTCGAGGAGCGGCAGGGCCTCAAGATCGGCTGCATCGAGGAGGTCGCCTGGCGGCAGGGCTGGCTCGACGACGACGGCCTGCGCCGCGCCGCCGAGCCCCTGGGCAGGAGCGGCTACGGCGACTACCTGCTGCGCCTCCTGGACGACCCGCGCCCCTGAGGGCCGACTCGGCCTCGGCGGGGCCGGCCGCCGTCAGAACCGGCGGTAGTTGGTGGGTGCCATCCGCGGGCCGCGGCGGGGCGGCATGCTCCCGCCGACGTGCAGCAGCCGCACCACCCGCTGCCGGTGCCCGCGCCAGGGCTCGAGCAGTTCCATCATCCCGTCGTCGTCGGTCTTGCGGCCGGCCAGCGACCAGCCGACCAGGTTCTTCAGGTGGTAGTCGCCGTAGCTGACGGTGTCGGGGCAGCCGTGCGTGCGCTGGACGACCTCGGCCGCCGTCCACACGCCGATGCCCGGCACCGTGCGCAGCCTGCGCTGCAGGGTCGGCGAGTCGCAGTCGTCGTCCGGCTCGAGGGCGTGGGCGACGGACGCCACGTGCAGCAGCGCCCGCCGGCGGGCGCCGTCGAGGCCGCAGCGGTGCCACTCCCAGTCGGTGACCTCCCGGAGCCGCCGCGGCGAGGGCAGCACCCGCATGCCCTCGGGGGCGGGACCGGGCGCGGGGTCGCCGGCCAGCCGCAGCAGCGCCCGCCACACCCGGTGCGCCTCGACGACGGTGACCTTCTGCTCCAGCACCGCCGGGACCAGCGCGTCCCACGTCCGGCCGGTGCGGCCCAGCCGCAGGTCGGGCGTGCGCCGCGCGATCTCGCGGACCAGCGGGTGGCAGTCCGGGTCGAAGTCCGCGCAGTCGTCGAACGCGCCGAGCCAGCCGGGCACCGCCGTGCCGGCCCACTCCGCGCCCGGGCCCCAGGCCTGCACCCGCACCTCGCCGCCGCGGTGCGTGATCCGCACCGTGGCCGGCCCGCACGGGGTGGTCGTCGTCCGCCAGACGGCGTCCCCGTCCCACTGCATCGCGGGGTCCCCGGCGCTGCGCTGGTGCGGGCGCAGCACCGCCACCAGGTCGAAGCGCCAGTCCGGCCGCCAGCAGTCGGTGAAGTCGGCGCCGGCGAGGACGGCCGGGGGTGCGGGTGCCGGCGGGGTCGGGGCCGGCAGGGCGGTGGTCACGCGGGTCTCCGGGGGATCAGCGGGGGGCCATGCGCAGCGCGCCGTCCATCCGGATGACCTCGCCGTTGAGGTAGCCGTGCTCGACGATGGCGAGCGCGAGCTGGGCGAAGTCGTCCGGGCGGCCGAGCCGCTTGGGGAACGGGATGCCGTTGGCCAGCGCGGTGCGGGCCTCCTCGGGGAGGCCGCCGAGCAGCGGGGTGTCGACCAGGCCGGGGGCGATGGTGCACACCCGCACGCCGACGCTGGACAGGTCGCGCGCGGCCGGCAGCGTCATGCCGACGATGCCGCCCTTGGAGGCGCTGTAGGCGACCTGGCCGATCTGGCCGTCGTAGGCCGCGATCGAGGCGGTGTTGACGACGACGCCGCGCTCGCCGTCCTCGTCCGGCTCGGTGGCGGCCATGGCGGCGGCGGCGAGCCGGAGCACGTTGAACGTGCCGACCAGGTTGACCATCACGGTGCGCAGGAACGGGTCGAGGTCGTGCGGGGTGTTGCCCTTGCCGACCGTGCGCTGCGCCCAGCCGATGCCCGCGCAGTTGACCGCGATCCGCAGCGGCCGGTCCTTGCCGGTGGCGTCCTCGATGGCCGCGGCCACCTGGGACTCGTCGGTGACGTCGGTGCGGACGAAGGTCGTGTGCCCGCCGAGCTCGTCGGCCAGCGTCTTCCCGCGCTCCTCGTTGAGGTCGAGGATCGTCACCGCGGCACCGCGCGCGGCGAGTACGCGGGAGGTGGCCTCCCCGAGGCCGGAAGCCCCACCGGACACGACAGCTGCGACGTCGAGGTTCTTCATGACCGGCATCACACCACGCCCGGGGCCGGGCCCGACCAGGGGCTAGCTGAAGCGCCGGCCATGCCGGTCCTCCACGGCGGACAGCAGCTGCTTGACCCGCTCGGCGTCGGACACCGGGCAGACCATCGTGACGTCGGCGGTGGCCACGACGACGCTGTCGCGGACCCCGACCAGTGCCACGAGGTGCTCCGGGTCGTCGCTGAACACGATGTTGCCCGCGCTGTCGAGGGTCACCGCGAGCCCGCCCACGGCGTTGCCGTCGACGGTGGCCAGCGTCTGCGCCAGCGCCGGCCACGAGCCGACGTCGAGCCACTCGACGTCGAGGTCGGCGACCAGCACCCGGCCGGGCTCGGTGGCCGCGGGCTCGAGGACGGCGTAGTCGACGCTGGTCCTCGGCAGCGTCGGGAACACCTCGGCGAGGACGGCGTCGCGCCCGGGTCCGGCCGGCGCGGCCACGATGCGCGCCAGCCCCTCCGCCGACGCCGGCAGGTGGTCGGCCAGCGCGTCGAGCACGGTGCGGGCCCGCCAGACGAACATGCCGGAGTTCCACAGGTACTCCCCCGAGGCCAGGTAGGCCTCGGCGGTGTGGCGGTCGGGCTTCTCCTTGAACGCGGCGGCCTCGGCCACGCCGGGCACCTCGGTGGCCGCGCCGCGGCGGACGTAGCCGAAGCCGGTGGCCGGGGCGGTCGGCCGGATGCCGAGGGTGACCAGCGCCCGGGGCCGCGCGGCCAGGGCGTCGAAGGCGGTGGTGAGCGCGGCGGCGAACCGCTCGACCGGGCGGATCACGTGGTCGGCGCTGACGACGGCGAGCTCGGCGTCGGGGTCGGCCTCCGCGACCAGGGCGGCGGCCAGCCCGACGGCGTTGGCGGTGTCACGGGCGACGGGTTCGAGCACCAGCCGGTCCGGCCGCAGCCGCGGCAGGGCCGCCCGCACCCCGTCGCCGTAGCGGGCCGCGGTGCACACCCAGATCCGCTCGGCCGGCAGCACCGTCTCCAGCCGGGCGAAGGCCTCGGCCAGCAGGCTGTGCGCGCCGCCGTCCCCGTCCCGGAGGACGTCGAGCAGCTGCTTGGGCCGGGCGGCGCGCGACAGCGGCCACAGCCGCGTGCCCGACCCGCCGGCCATGACCACCGCGTGCCTCAAGCCGCGCCTCCCCGGCGGCCCCGGCCGACGTCGTCGGCGCGGCGCTGGAAGCGGGCCCCGGCGGCCACCCGGCCGCTGACGTAGGACACGAGCAGCCGGCCACCGAGGCCGACCCGGAGCGCGGCCCGCAGCGGGGCGTGGCGCGGGCCGGGGTACTGGCCGGACAGGTAGCGCAGCGCGCTGGTGTGGTGCACCCGCTGCATGCGGTGCGGCTCGCGGCGGGTGGCGTGCCCGCCCTCGTGGACGACGACGGCGCTCGGCGCGTAGACGTGCAGCCAGCCCGCGCGCCCGAGCCGCTCGCCGAGGTCGACGTCCTCGAAGTACATGAAGTAGCCGGGGTCGAAGCCGCCCACGGCCCGGAAGGCCTCGAGGTCGACGAGGAAGCAGGAGCCCGACAGCCACCCGGCGGTGCGCTCGCGCGGCGCCTCGCGCTCGCGGCGGTAGCGCGCGGTCCACGGGTTGCCCGGCCACGCCCAGCCCAGCAGCGCGTGCCCGGCGCCGGTGGACAGCCGCGGCAGCTCGCGCGCCGACGGGTAGAGCTCGCCCTCGGGGGTGCGGATCGCCGGGCCGACGGTGGCCGCGCGCGGCCAGCGGGCGGCGACGGCGAGCAGCTCGTCGACCGACCCCGGCTCGAAGCGGACGTCGGGGTTGGCCACCAGGGCGTACCGGCCGGGGGCCCCGGCCAGGCCGGCGTTGACCGCCGCGCCGTAGCCGACGTTGCCCCCGGTGCGCAGCAGCCGGACGCAGGGGTGCTCGGCGGCCACCCGCTCCGGGACGCCGTCGGTGGACCCGTTGTCGGCGAGCACCACCTCGACCGGACGGTCCGTCGCCTCCGCCAGGGAGGTGACGAAGCCCTCGAGGGCCTCACCGGGCGAGTAGGTGACGGCCACCACGCGCAGCGGGAGGACGTCGGGGGAGCCGGGCACGGACCGACTGTAGGAGGCGGGTCCCGGGCCGACGCGGGGCGCCGCGGGGCGCGACGGCCGCGTGTGACCGGTGGGACGAGGGGGACGGGCCCGTCACGAAAAGCCGTGCCGGACCCCGTCGACGGCCTGAGCCGCCGGGCCCCCGCCGGTACAGTCGCCAGGCGTGACCTCAGCGAGACCTGACCTCGTCGTCGTCGGCTCCGGCTTCTTCGGTCTGACCGTCGCCGAGCGGGTGGCCAGCCAGTTGGACAAGCGCGTGCTCGTCCTCGACCGCCGCGACCACATCGGGGGCAACGCCTACTCCGAACCCGAGCCCGAGACCGGAATCGAGATCCACCGGTACGGCGCGCACCTGTTCCACACGTCCAACGAGCGGGTCTGGCAGTACGTCAACCAGTTCACCGAGTTCACCGGTTACCAGCACAAGGTCTACTCGATCTACCAGGGGCAGACCTACTCGCTGCCGATGAACCTGGCCACGATCTGCCAGTACTTCGGCAAGAGCTTCTCCCCCGCCGAGGCGCGCGCCCTCGTCGCCGAGCAGGCCGGGGAGATCGACACCGCCGACGCGCAGAACCTCGAGGAGAAGGCGGTCTCGCTGATCGGCCGCCCCCTGTACGAGGCGTTCATCCGCGGCTACACCAAGAAGCAGTGGCAGACCGACCCCACCGAGCTGCCCGCCGCGGTCATCGCCCGCCTGCCGGTCCGCTACACCTTCGACAACCGGTACTTCAACGACACGTACGAGGGCCTGCCGAAGGACGGCTACACCGCCTGGCTGCAGAGGATGGCCGACCACCCGAACATCGAGGTGCGCCTCTCGACGGACTACTTCGACGTCCGGGACCAGCTGCCCGCCGACGTGCCGACGGTCTTCACCGGCCCGATCGACAAGTACTTCGACTACGAGGCCGGCGAGCTCGGCTGGCGCACGCTGGACTTCGAGACCGAGGTCCTGCCGATCGGCGACTTCCAGGGCACCTCGGTCATGAACTACGCCGACGAGGACGTGCCGTTCACCCGGATCCACGAGTTCCGGCACTTCCACCCCGAGCGGGACTACCCGGCCGACAAGACGGTCGTCGTCCGCGAGTACTCGCGCTTCGCGCAGACCGGCGACGAGCCGTACTACCCGATCAACACGCCCGAGGACCGCGCGAAGCTGGAGCGCTACCGCGAGCTGGCCAAGAAGGAGGCGGCGGAGAAGCGGGTGCTGTTCGGCGGCCGGCTGGGCACCTACAAGTACCTGGACATGCACATGGCGATCGGCTCGGCACTGAGCATGTTCGACAACCGCATCCGCCCCTTCTTCGACGAGGGCGGCTCGCTCGACGGCCGCCTCGACGACTGACCGCGGCCCCGACACTGAGGACTCCCCGGTGACCACCACCCCGATCGAGAACAGCCCGAGCTCCCCGGAGCGGGTCAGCGAGCCCGTCACCAGCGAGCTGGCCGCCGGCCGGGCGACGACGCTGCTGCAGCGCTGCCTCATGCCGCGCCAGGGTGACCCGCTCAAGGTGCGCAGCCTCTACCTGGACGAGACGTCGGGCCGCGCGAAGTGCCCCGACCGCAGCACGGCCACCGTGCAGGCCGGCCGCGAGCTGTCGTTCGCGACCTACTTCAACGCCTTCCCGGCCAGCTACTGGCGGCGCTGGACGTCGCTGGAGCACGTGGTCCTGCGCATCGAGGTCGACGCCCGCTGCCGCATCGACGTCTACCGGTCGAAGGCCAACGGCGACGTCATGCACGTCACCGGCGCGGCCACCGACGGCACCACCGGCCCGCTGGAGTTCGGGCTGGAGCTGGCCCCGTTCAGCGACGGCGGCTGGTACTGGTTCGACGTCACCGCCGACGACGACGTCTCGGTGAGCAACGCCGGCTGGTACGCCGCGACCCCGCCGCTGCGCGAGGCCCGCCTGTCGGTCGGCATCTGCACGTTCAACCGCCCGGTCGACTGCGTCGCCGCGCTGGAGGCGCTGTCGGCCGACCCCGTCGTCATGGAGAAGGTCAGCCACGTCATCGTGGCCGACCAGGGCAACAAGAAGGTCGCCGACGCCCCGCGCTTCCCGGGCGTGGCCGAGGCCCTCGGCGAGCGGCTGCGGATCCTCGAGCAGGGCAACCTCGGCGGCAGCGGCGGCTTCGCCCGCACGATGCACGAGATGCTGACGGCGACCGACGCCACCCACCACGTCTTCCTCGACGACGACATCCTCATCGAGCCCGACAGCGTGGCGCGGGCGGTCACCTTCGCCCAGTACACGACGCACCCGACCCTGGTCGGCGGGCAGATGCTGGCCCTGCAGGACCGGTCGGTGCTGCACAGCATGGGCGAGGTCGTCGAGCGCGAGAAGTTCTTCTGGCGCAACGCCCCGAACACCTACTACGGGCACGACTTCAGCAAGAAGAACCTGCGCGAGTCGACGTCGCTGCACCGGCGGATCGACGTCGACTACAACGGCTGGTGGATGTGCCTGATCCCCCGGCACGTGGTCGAGGAGATCGGCCTGCCGCTGCCGGTGTTCATCAAGTGGGACGACGCCGAGTACGGCCTGCGCGCCGCCCAGGCCGGCTACCCGACGGTGACGCTGCCCGGCGTGGCGATCTGGCACCTGTCCTGGAGCGACAAGGACGACACCGCCGACTGGCAGGCCTACTTCCACTGGCGCAACCGGCTGATCGTGGCCGCGCTGCAGAGCCCCTACCGGCACGGCGGCTCGCTGCTGCGTGACCTGTTCAAGTGGGACCTGAAGTACCTGATCATGCTGCAGTACTCGGCCACGGCGCTGCACCAGCGGGCCTACGAGGACTTCCTCGCCGGCCCGGACCGGCTCTACGACCTGCTGCCGACGGCGCTGCCGGAGGTGCGCGAGCAGCAGAGCGGCTTCGACGACGGCCGGGTGCTCAAGAGCACCAGCGACCTGCCGCTGGCCACGATGAGCCCGGTGAAGGCCGAGCGGATGCTCAAGCCGCCGACCAACCCGCTGACCATCAGCCGCACCCTGGCCGGTGCCCTGGCGCACAACCTGCTGCCGGTCAAGGGCGACAAGGAGAAGCCGCAGCTCAACGTGGCCGCGCAGGACGCCCGCTGGTTCCTGCTGGCGCGGCTGGACTCGGCGACGGTCGGCACCGCCGACGGCCGTGGCGTCACCTACCGCCGCCGCGACCCGCGGCAGTTCTGGCGCCTGCTCAAGCGCTCGGTCGCCCTGGAGTGGCAGATCTACCGCCGCTTCCCGGCCCTGCGGAAGGCCTACCGCCAGGCGCTGCCGGAGCTGACCAGCCCCCAGGCCTGGGAGAAGATCTTCCACGCCTGAGCCCCGCCCGGCACCCGAACGGCCCGCCGTCCCCGAGGAGGGGCGGCGGGCCGTTCGGCGTCCGGGGGCCGGGAGGTCCGTCAGCGGGGCCGGGTGAGCCGCTCCTGCCGGCCGGCGCGGGTCAGCGACCGCCACTCGCGCCAGCCGGCGCGGTCGCGGCGGGAGACCAGGAAGAACCAGCCGAAGCGGACCGTCTCCAGCGGCCGCAGCCAGCGCATGCCGGGCTGGGCCATGAGGTAGCCGCGGTTGCGGTAGGTGAAGTACCGCTTGACGTCGTTCGCCGGGTACTGCGCCGACAGCCGCCCGCCGAGGATGGGCGCGAACTCCGTCGTCCCCTCGGGGTGCAGGTAGGCCGCCTGCGGGCAGGTGCCGAAGGGCAGGCCCGCGCGCAGCAGCCGGCGGTGGATCTCGGTCTCGTCACCGCGGAAGAACAGCCGGTAGTCCGGGACGCCGACGACGTCGAGCGCCTCGGCGCGGAACAGCGCCCCGTTGAACAGGGAGGCGTAGCCCGGCAGCAGGTCCAGGCCCGCGAAGTCGCTGCGGTGCCGCCGCCAGCGCAGGCCCCGGCGCAGCGGGAAGGCCAGGCGGTCGGGGTCGGCCAGGTCGGTGACCAGGGGGCTGACCTCGGCGAGGCCGTGCCGCTCCGCGGCCGCCAGGAGCGTGGCGAGCACCGTCCCGTCGGCGGGCCGGCCGTCGTCGTCGGCGCACCAGACCCAGTCCGCGCCCGTCGCGAGGGCGTGCAGCATGCCGTAGGCGAAGCCGCCGGCGCCGCCGAGGTTGCGCCGGCTGGGCAGGTGGGTGGCCGGCAGGCCGCTGGCCGCGACGACCTCGGCCGCCGACTCGTCCGGCCCGTTGTCCACGACGACGACGTGGTCGACGCGGCGGGTCTGCGCGGCGATCGCGGCCAGGCTCTCGGCGAGCAGCTCGCGCCGGTGCCGGGTCACCACCACGGCGACGACGCACTCCCCCGGCGCCGGGACGGGAGCGGTCACGCGGGCAGGCCCTTGTAGGCGCGCAGCACCTCGTTGAGCTCGCCCTGCTGACGGATCTGCCCGTGCTCCATCCAGATCGCGGTGTCGCACAGCTCGCGGAGGAACTCGTCGGAGTGCGAGGCGAACACGAGCAGCCCCGAGCGCTCGACCAGCGACACCAGCCGCTGCTTGGACTTCTCGAGGAAGGCGGCGTCGACCGCGCCGATGCCCTCGTCGAGCAGCAGGATCTCGGGGTCGATGCTGGTGACCACACCGAGGGCCAGCCGCACCCGCATGCCCGTCGAGTAGGTGCGCAGCGGCATGTGCAGGAAGTCGCCGAGCTCGGTGAAGTCGGCGATGTCGTCGACGCGGTCCTGCATCTGCTTGCGGGACATCCCGAGGAACAGGCCGCGGATCATGATGTTCTCGAGACCCGAGATCTCCGGGTCCATGCCGACCCCGAGGTCGAACACCGGCGCGACCCGGCCGCGGACCTCGGCGATGCCGCGGGTCGGCTCGTAGATGCCCGACAGCAGCCGCAGGAGCGTGGACTTCCCGGCCCCGTTGTGGCCGACGAGACCCACGCGGGCGCCGTGCTCGAGGGTCACGGTGATGTCCCGCAGCGCCTCGATGACCGGCACCTTGGCGCCGCTGTCGATGTTGCCGCCGACCAGGCCCATGACGGTCTTCTTCAGGGAGCGGCTCTTGGCGTCGAAGATCGGGAAGTCGACGCAGGCGTCCTTGGTCACGATGCCGATCTGACCGTCGATGCTGTGGGACACGTTCACACCCAGTAGGAGACGCGGGACCGGTAGCGGCGCAGCACGACCATCGTGAGCACCCACCCGACCACCGTGATGGCGAGGACGACCACCCAGTACCGCAGCAGCTGGTCCTGACCCAGCAGCGGACGGCGGATGATCTCCACGAAGTGCAGGAAGGGGTTGAACTCGGCCAGCCGGGCCCGCTCGGCGATCGCGGGGTTCGGGCTGTTGACCAGCTCGTCGTAGATCCACACGATCGGGGTCAGGAAGAACGCCAGCTGCACGACGCTCTGCGTGATCGGCAGGATGTCGCGGAACCGTGCGGTGATGACGCCGGCGGCGAGGGCGACCCAGGCGCCGTTGACGGCCAGCAGCAGGAAGGCCGGGATCGCGTAGACCACCGTCCACTTCAGCGGCTGCGGGTACACCAGCAGCATGACCAGGTAGACGATCATGTTGTGCGCGAAGAACAGCGTCTGCCGCCACACCAGGCGGTAGACGTGCACCGACAGCGGCGCCGGCAGGTGCTTGATCAGCCCCTCGTTGGCGATGAAGACCTCGGAGCCCTCGGTGATGCAGCCGCTGATGAAGTTCCAGACGATGAACCCGACGAGGACGTGCGGCAGGAAGCGCGCCAGCTCGATGTCGAACAGCCCGGAGTAGAGGATGCCCAGCGCGACGGCCGTGACCGCCATGCTGATGGTGATCCAGATCGGGCCGAGGACCGAGCGCCGGTAGCGCTGGCGGATGTCCTGCCAGCCCAGGTGCCCCCACAGCGTCCGCTGCTCCCAGCCGCGCCGGAGGTCCGCGACGGCCGCGGACCAGGTCCGGCCGGCCGGTTGTGCGATTGCCACGTCGATCCACGCTACCTTCGTGCGGAGCCCCGCCTGGGGCTCGCGATACCACCCGGCCGAGGAGCTCGGCAGGTGGAGGTCGGGGGGACTGCCCTCAGAGAGCGTGCCGCGTGAGGGCGCGCACGGCCTCCCGGTCCTGCTTCTTCACCGCCAGCGGCAGGTAGGTGGCCGCGTGCAGCCGGGAGAGCAGGTGCAGCCGGGCGGCGCGGGCGGCGCGCTTCCAGCCCAGCTCGTCCATCTCGCGGGCCATGCCCTGGAAGTAGTCGCGCTCCTCGTCGAAGCGCGGGCCGCGCATGGCCTTGACCGAGCTGTCCGAGGCCGAGTGCCGGCGGTACCGGAAGCACACCTCGTCGGTGACCACCATGGTGCCGCCGTCCTTGACGATGTCGAGGATCAGCGCGAGGTCCTGGACCACGTGCAGGTTCGGCCGGAAGCCGTGGCGGCGGACCGCCTCGGTGCGCCAGCACAGCGACGGGAACAGGGTCCAGTTGCCGGTCAGCAGGCTGCGGGCCAGCTGCTCGCCGCCGTAGACCCGCCGGCCGGAGCCGTCGAGCTTGATGAGCTTCTTCACGCGGTCGACCAGCGGCAGGTAGACCTGGCCGTTCTCGTCGATGACCTCGACGCCGGGCTGCACGATCGCGGCCTCGGGGAACTCGGTCATCGCGCGGGTGACGACCTCGAGGTAGTTCGGCAGCATGACGTCGTCGGCGCCCATGACCACGACCAGGTCGGCCGTCGCCAGCCCCAGCGCCTTCTGGTAGTTGAGGTTGGCGCCGAGGTTCTGCTGGTTGCGCTCGTAGGTGATGCGGTCGTCCTGCAGCGACTCGAACCACTCGGCGATGCCCTCGACCGGGGTGCCGTCGTCGACGACGAGCAGCCGCCAGTCGGGAACGGTCTGGGCGCGCACGCTCTCGACGGCCTCCTGCATGAGGGCCACGTCGCCGTAGTAGGGCAGCAGGATGTCCACACTCACGCGTACGAGGCTATCCGCCGCCGTGACGGCGCCCGGGCGACCCGCGGGGGTCGTGTGGCGGACTGGTCACACCCGGCTCGCCCGTCACGGGCGCTCCCTGCGGCTCACCGGCGGGTGACGGTGACCCGCCCGGTGGCGGCCTCCCACGTGATCGAGCCGCGCTCGAAGGTGCTGCGCCAGCCGGCGGTGACCGCGGTCTCCCCCGACGTCGGCAGGCCGAGCGGCGAGGTCTGCGCGCCCATCTGCCGGTAGGTGGCCCAGATTCCGCCGAGGACCTCGTGCGTGCCCGTCGCCCGCGACCAGAAGACCGCGCCGCGCTGGAACAGCTGGTAGCGCCCGGCGCCGTCGGCGGTCGGCAGCTCCCCCGTCACCGGGTAGCCCAGGACGCCGGCCTCGGCGCCGAGCGCCGCCCAGCGGGCGCGGATGCCGTTGCGCACCTCGAACGCCCCGGTTGCCGGGGACCACAGCACCGACCCGGTCTGGAAGTGCTGCACCCGGCCCACCCCGTCGGCGGTGGGCACCTCGTCCGAGGTCGGGTACCCGAGTCCGGCCAGCGCGCCGAGGCCCTGGTGCACGCCCAGCACCGCGTTCACGACCTCGTGCACGCCGGTGGCGGCCGACCAGTACACCCGCCCGCCCTGGAAGACCTGGTACCGGCCGGCGCCGTCGGCGGTGGGGAGCTCACCCGACGTCGGGTAGCCGAGGACACCGGCCTCGGCACCGAGCGCGGTCCACCGGGCGCGGATCCCGTTGCGGACCTCGAAGGCGCCCGTCGGGGGCGACCAGACCACGGAGCCGGTCTGGAAGTGCTGCACCCGGCCCACCCCGTCGGCGGTGGGCACCTCGTCCGAGGTCGGGTACCCCAGCCCCGTCAGCGCCCCGAGCCGCTGGTGCACGCCCAGCACCGCGTTGACCACCTCGTGCACGCCCGTGGCGGCCGACCAGTACACCCGCCCGCGCTGGAACAGCTGGTAGCGGCCGGCGCCGTCGGCGGTGGGGAGCTCACCCGAGACCGGGTAGCCGAGCACGCCGGTCTCCGCGCCGAGCGCCGCCCAGCGGGTGCGGATGCCGTTGCGCACCTCGAACGCCCCGGTCGCCGGGGACCACAGCACCGACCCCGTCTGGAAGTGTTGCACCCGGCCCACGCCCCCGGCCGTCGGCAGCTCGTCCGACGTCGGGTACCCCAGCCCCGAGATGCCGCCGAGCCGCTGGTGGACCCCCAGCACCGCGTTGACCACCTCGTGCACGCCCGTGGCGGCCGACCAGTACACCCGCCCGCCCTGGAACAGCTGGTAGCGGCCGGAGCCGTCGGCGGTCGGCAGCTCCGTGGACGTCGGGTACCCCAGCGCGCCGCGCTCCCAGCCGAGGGCGGCCCAGCGGTCCCGGATCGCGTTGCGGACGTCCTGCGCGCCGGTGGACGGCGACCAGAAGACCGACCCGCGGGCGAAGTGCGTGTAGGCGCCGCGCCCGTCCGCGGTGTGCATCTCGTCGGTGGTCGGCGCACCGAGGGCCGCCGGCCCGCCGGCCGCCAGGTAGCGGTCGAGGATGGCGTTGCGCACGGCGTGCACCCCGGTGGAGGGCGAGCTGTACATGCGGCCGTTCTGGAACACCTGCCAGGTCACGTCGCCGGAGGTCTGCTGGGCGCCGACGCGCGCGCCGAGCCAGGCGACCGACGGGTCCGACGCGTAGCGGCCCTCGATGGTCGGGGCGCCGTTCATGCGTGCGGCCACCGCGTCGCGGATCTCCGGCAACCGGGCGTAGCCGTAGCGGCCGGGGCAGGCGGTGCTGCCGACGTCGCGGTGCCCGAACAGGGTGGGCAGCGTCACCGAGGTGCCGCGGGCGTAGCGCGAGGTCCCCCCGCCCTCGGAGGTGAGCGTGGTGCGACCGCGCGGGTCGATGCCGTAGAGGGAGAACTTCCACGCCACGACGGCGGCCACCGCGTCGACCGTGGCCTGCGGCACCGGGACCGTGTCGTGGTTGCCGAGCATCGAGACGCCGAAGGTGCCGGTGTTGAAGCCGCCCGCGTGCGCGGCGACGACGGCGCTGGCCAGCCCGCCGTACCGGCCCTCCCACAGCCGGCCGAACTTGTCCACGACGACGTGGTAGCCGATGTCGCCCCAGCCGAGGCTGACCGTGTGGTAGCGGTAGATCGACCGCATGATCGCCGGCACGTCGTCGGCGGTGTAGTCGTTGGAGTCCGCGGTGTGGTGCAGCGTCGCGGCCTCCACCGTGGCGGCGTAGCGCGGGGCCCAGGTGCGGATGCGCTCGTCGGCCCCCCACTGCGCCCGCGAGTACACCGGCGGCATCGCCAGGGCGGCCTGGGCGGTGTCCTGGATGGCGGGCGTGGTCAGCGCGGTGTCGGCCTCGGACTCCCCCGGGTCGACCAGGTCCAGCTGCACGTCGGTGGGCGCGGCGCCCGCGCGGGTCACCAGCTCCACCTCGACGCCGGTGCTCGGGCCGGTCCACAGCGGGCTGGTCCCGCCGCGCAGCCCGGCCCCGGAGCGCGCGCCGGCGTCGGCGTCGGCGGTCTCGGCGGTGACCTCGGTCCACGCCCCCCAGTCCCCGTCGGCGTCCTGGACGCGGACCTGCACCAGCGTGTCGGTCACCGCCGGGTCGAGGGCCCACGTGACGCCGACCAGGGCGAACTCGTCCACGCCGGTGCGGCGCACGGTCAGCGTCGGCGTGTCCTCGGCCACCCCGGCGACGGGTTCGGTCGTGCCCTCCTGCACCTCCGTGCGCGGGGCCGGGTCCTCCACCGAGCCCATCGGCACCTCGTCGACCGACGTGGTGACCGGTTCCGGCTCCGGGGTGGGGGCCGCGTACACCGGCAGCACGAGGACGGTGCCGGTCATGGCGACGGTCAGCAGCGAGCAGGCCACGAAGCGGCGCACGGGGACGGCCTCCCGGGAGGTGGTGGACACCGGACGGGGGCCGCACGACGAAGGCACCCCCTCCCTCCATCGGCAGGAGGGAGAGGGTGCCTTGAGTCGAAGTGGCGAGGCCGTGGCCCCGGGGGCCTCAGGCCATCTCGGTCACCCGCGGCCGGTTGCTCCGGCGCAGGCCCAGGATGGAGACGAACAGGCTGTTGAGGACGACCTGGGCGCCGAGGATGAAGCCGACCATCGCCAGGACCACCGTGCGCACCTGCGGGCCGTAGTCGAGCGCACCGAGGTCGGCCTGGCCCCACCGGACGATCGACACGACCGCGGCCACCAGCCCGACGAGGAACAGCAGGCCGCCGACGACCAGGCCGACCTCCAGGGTGAAGCGCTGCAGCACCCGGGTGAGCCGCGGGTCGGGCGGCAGGAAGCCCTCCTCGATGGCGTAGACCTTGGTCAGCAGCCAGAAGGCGATGGCCTGGCTGCCGATGAGCAGCGCCGCCGCCGCGTAGCCGAGCGTGCCGACGTCGAAGGTGGCCGAGCCGATCGTCACCGGGGTGACCAGCAGCACCAGCGTCGCGAGGGCGCCGAGGCCGGCGAGCACGAAGCCGGGGAAGAGGAACAGCCACCGGGGCGCGAACAGCAGCAGGAAGCGCAGGTGCCGCCACCCGTCGCGGAAGCTGCGCAGGTGCGGGGGCCGGCTGCGCCCGTCCTTGCTCAGCGTGGTCGGGACCTCGGTGACGCGGTGCCCGGCGAGGACCGAGCGGACGACGACCTCGCTGGCGAACTCCATGCCGGTCGTGTGCAGGTCCAGGTCGAGCAGCCGCTGCCGGTTGAACCCGCGCAGGCCGCAGTGGAAGTCGCCCACGCGGGCCTTGAAGAACAGGCGGCCGATGAACGACAGGACCGGGTTGCCGACGTAGCGGTGCAGCGGCGGCATGGCGCCGTCCTCGATGCCGCCCTGGAAGCGGTTGCCCATGACGAGGTCCGCGCCGCCGCGCAGTTCCTCGAGGAAGGCGCCGAGGTCGGAGAAGTCGTAGCTGTCGTCGGCGTCGCCCATGACCACGTAGCGGCCGCGGGCGGCGCGGATGCCGCCCATGAGGGCGTTGCCGTACCCCTTCTCCGAGACCGGGACGACCCGGGCGCCCTCGGCCTCGGCGATGGCCTGCGAGCCGTCGGTGCTGCCGTTGTCGGCGATGACGACCTCACCCCGGACGCCGCTGCGCTCCAGGTAGCCGCGCGCCTTGCGGACGCAGGTGGCGAGAGTCTCCGCCTCGTTGAGGCAGGGCATGACGATCGACAGCTCGACGTCCTCGTGCGCGGCCGTCGGGGCCGGGTCGCCGTGGGTCGTGGCCGCGGTGTGCGGCGTCCCGGCGATCGGGGCTGCCACGGTGTGGGCTGCCGACGCGGCGGCCCCGGGCTCGGCGGTCCGGAGGGTCTCGTGGGCACGCACCGGTGGACTCCTGTCTTCGTGCGGCGGTTTCCGGGGGACAAAGGTAGGCGCACCGGAGAACCGACACGGGGACGTCCGGCGCGTTCCCGCCCCCTCCGGCGCAGCAACCACACGCGCGCCTCGCGCCACGGCGGGCAGGGACCGGGGACCCCAGCATCCCAGACGGCGGCCGCCCACGCTCCGGCGCGGGCGGGACCCGCCGCCCGTGACGGCTGGTGCGGGTGGGGTGGTGCGCGACCAGACGGGCGGCAGGTGCGCGACGGGCAGCCGCGACCCGGGACGGAGCGTTCCCCCGTGTCGCACGGCCACCGGCCACTCCACCCGCACCTAACCTCGGTCGTGTGACCCGAGACCGCAACGAGCAGGGTGGAGCCCCGGGACGCCCGATCCCGGCGCGGCTCGACCCGCGCGCCGGCCGTCCCTCGCGCCCCCGCGGGCGGGGTGCCGACGAGACCGCGGGACGCCGTGCCGACCGCGGGACCGGCGCGTCGCACCGCCGCCGGGGGGCCCGGGCCGCCCGCGGCGTGGCCGCCGTCCTGTCGGTGGTCCTGCTCGGTGCGAGCGGCTGGGGCTGGTACCTGGGCCGGGTCGCCGAGGCGACGGTCAACCGCACCGACGCCATCCCGGACGACGGCAACTCCGGCACCGGGGACGCCCCCGAGGCGATGAACCTGCTGCTGGTCGGCAACGACAGCCGCGCCGCCCTCACCCCCGAGCAGCTCGCCGAGCTCACCGCCGGCGAGGACTCCGGGATCAACACCGACACGATGATCCTGGTGCACGTCCCGGCCGACGGGTCGCACGCGTCGTTCGTCTCGTTCCCGCGCGACTCCTACGTCGAGATCCCCGGCTACGGGACGGACAAGCTCAACGCCGCCTACGCCTACGGGTACGGCGAGGTCGACGACGCCGCGCCCGAGGCCGAGCGGCAGGCCGGCGGCGCGCAGCTGCTGGTGCAGACCATCAGCCAGCTCACCGGCCTGCAGATCGACCACTACGCCGAGGTCGACCTGCTCGGCTTCTTCAACCTCACCAGCGTGGTCGGCGGCGTGGAGGTCAACCTCTGCGAGGCCGTGGACGACTCCGCCTTCTCCGGCGCGGTCTTCCCCGCCGGGAAGCAGACCATCGCCGGCGCGGACGCGCTGGAGTTCGTCCGTCAGCGGCACGGGCTCCCCCGCGGCGACCTGGACCGGATCGTCCGCCAGCAGGTGTTCATCGGCGGCGTGCTCCGCAAGATGCTGTCCGAGGACGTGCTGCTGGACCTGGGCAAGCAGCGCGAGCTGATCCAGGCGGCGTCGGAGTCGCTGACCATCGACGAGGACCTCGACCTGCTCGACCTCGCCCAGCAGATGCAGTCGGTGACCGCCGGCAACATCGAGTTCCAGACGATCCCGATCGTCGGCGACGACCGCGACGAGGAGGGCCGCTCGATCCTGCGGCTGGCCGACGAGGACGAGCTGCACGACTTCTTCGCCGAGCTGTCCGCCGAGCCCGAGGCCGCCGCCCCGGCGGCTCCGGCGGCGCCTGCCACCGTGGCGCCCGCCGAGGTGTCGGTCGCGGTCTACAACGGCTCGGGCACCCCGGGCCTGGCCGCCGACGCCGCGTCCTCGCTCGAGACGGCCGGCTTCACGGTCACCAGCACCGGCAACGCCGACAGCAGCGACTACGCGACGACGACGATCCGGCACGCCGCCGGCGACGAGGCGCTGGCCGCCACGCTCGCCGCGCAGGTCCCCGGCGCCGTCACCGAGGTCGCCGACGACGCCACCTCGGGCACCGTCCAGCTGGTCCTGGGCAGCGACTTCAACGGCGTCGGCCGGCCGACCACCCCCGCCGCGCCGTCGTCGCCGGGGACCGCGGAGCCGCCCCGCACGGCGGCCGACACCTCCTGTATCAACTGACCGTGGTCCCGCAGCCCGCCACGCCCGGCGACCTGCTCGCGGCGGCACTCCGCCGCGACGCCGCCGCCCCCCTCGTCACGGCGTACGACGACGCCACCGGCGAGCGGGTGGAGCTGTCGGCGGCCACCCTGGCCAACTGGGTGGCGAAGACGGCCAACCTGCTGCAGGACGAGTTCGACGTCGGGCCGGGCAGCACCGTCGCGGTCGCCCTGCCCGTGCACTGGCAGACCGCCGCCGTGCTGCTGGCCGTGTGGAGCTGCGGCGCCGCGGTGCTCGACACCGCCGTCGAGGACGACGGCACCCTGGACGCCGCCGACGTCGTCCTCGCCGCCCAGGACCGGCTGGCCCCGCTCGAGGAGCAGGACCTGCCCGACCTGCTGGGCCTGTCGCTGCACCCACTGGGCCTGGGCATGGCCGGCTACGCGGGGCCGGCGCGCGACTTCGCCCTCGAGGTGCGCGCGCACGGCGACGTCTTCGCCCCGTACACGCCGCCGGAGCCGTCCGGTCCCGGGCTCCTGGCCGGCGGCCTGACGCTGACCCTCGGGGACCTCGTCGACACCGCCCGGGGACTCGCCGAGCGGCTCGGCCTGGTCGCCGGCGACCGGGTCCTCGTCGACGACGCGACCGCGGCGGAGGCCGGCCCGGTGGCCTGGCTGCTCGCGCCGCTGGCCGCGGGCGCCTCCCTGGTGCTCGTCCGCCACCCCGACGAGGGCACCCTCCCCCGGCGCGCCGCCGAGGAGCGGGTGACGGCGAGCCTCGGCCGCCGGGTCGACGGGGTCCGGCTGCTCGGCACCGGGGCGTGAGCGTGCCCCACTCCCCCGCACCGCTCGCCCTCCCGTTCCCCTCGCGACCCTGGAGTACGACGTGAGTGACCGCGCGGTCCTGGCGGTCGGCCTGCTGCTGCTCTACCTGCCCGGCGCGCTGCTGTTCGTGGTGTGCCGGGTCCGGTCGCTGAAGGTGTGGCTCGGGGCCGCTCCCGCCGCGACCCTCGGCGTGTACCAGCTCGCCGCCCTGGCCGGCCCCGTCGTCGGCGTCCGGCTGTGGCCCGCGGCCACGGCGGTGGTGGCCGCGCTCGCCGTGGTCGCGGTCGTGCTCGAGGTCCGGGCCCGCCGCTCCGGCGTCGTCCCGGACGTCGTGCGGTCGGCCCTCGGCACGGTCACCTCCCGGCCGCTGACGGTCCTCGCCGGCGTCCTCGGCGTCGCCACCGCGTGCTGGCTGGCGACCACCAGCTGGCTGCGCGGGCTGGCGGGGCTGGCCACGCCCCTGCAGGAGCACGACCCCGTCCAGCACCTGCTGCTGACCGCCTTCGTCGCGCGGACCGGGGACGCCTCGCCCTTCGACGTCATGCCCCTGGACCTCGCCACGGGCGGCAACGTGCGCTTCTACCCGGCCGGTCTGCACACGTTCGCCGGGCTGCTGGCCGGCCCGGCGCCCGACCCGGTCGTCGCGTTCAACGCCGCGGTGGTGCTGCTGCTCGGCGTCGCCGCGCCGCTGACCCTCGCCGCGGCCGTCGCCGCCGTCGCCGGCCGGCGGTACGGGGTGCCCGCGGGGGCGCTGGCCGCGCTGACCAGTTCGGTCCTCTACCGGCCGCAGTTCCAGCTCGCCCACGACGCGGGGATCTTCGCGTTCGGCGTGGGCCTGGCCCTCGCGCCGGCCGCGGTCGTCTGCCTGCTCGGGCTGCGCAGCGGGGGCCGCGGCCTGCCGGTCGTCACCGCGGTGGTGGCCCTCGGGCTCTACGCGATCCACCCCTCGATCGCCGTCATCGTCGTCATCGCCCTGGTGGCCGGCGGTGTCGCCGCCCTGACCGACGCCCGCGCGCGCCGCTGGATCGGCGACACCCGGTGGGCCCTGCTGGCGACCGCCGTCCTCAGCGCCGTGCTCGTCACCCCGTGGCTCCTGGCCAGCCTGCGCGTCGGCGGCCAGGTCACCGACTACCCCGAGGTGCCGCCGCTCGAGCCCTTCCCGGACGCGGTCGAGCGGGTCGTCGGGGCGCGCTACGGCGGCTTCCTCGACCCCACGCAGACCCACCACCAGACCGCCTTCGCCGTCCTCGCGCTGATCGGCCTGCTCGGCTGCCTGACGCAGCGCCGGCTGCTGCCGCTGGCCGCGGCCTGGCTCGCCTGGCTGGCCATCGCGATCGGCTTCACCACCGGGCTCGACGACGCCCCCGTCCTCGAGCAGATCGGCGGGCTGTTCTACAACAGCACCGCGCGGCTGACGAACACGACCTACGTCCTGGCGGCCGCCGTCGCGGGGGCGGGGATCGCGGGGCTCGCCGCACGCCTCGCCGACCTGGCCGGGTGGCGCCCCCGGCGCCGGGCCACCCCCGAGGCCACCGCCGACACCACCGCCGGGGCCACCGGCGGCGGCGCGACGGCGTCCGGCCGGCGGCTGCCGGAGGTCCTCGTGCCCCTCGTCGCGATCGCCGTCGGGGTGACCTTCGTGCTCGTCTCGGCCCTCGACTACCGGGTGGTGAACACCCAGTCGGTGGCGGGCCGCGCGTCGACGCCGGACTTCGTCCGGGTCAGCGCCGAGGACCGCGAGGCCTTCGCCTGGCTGGCCCGGCAGGACGGGGTCGGTACCGTCATGAACAACGGGAACGACGGTTCCACCTATCTCTACGTCTACGAGGGCATCCCCGTGGTCAACGTCTACCCGGTGGGTGTCGCCGAGGCGCGCTACGGCATCTACCTGATGGAGCACTTCGACCGGATCGACACCGACCCCAAGGTCCGGTGCCTGGTGCAGCGGTACGCCATCACCCACGTGTTCGTGTCGCTGACCTCGCCCCGGATCGGTGCGGCTGCCGCACCCTTCGGCTGGGTGGACGGGCCGACCTTCGACTTCGCCCCCGGCCTCGACGGCCTCGACCAGGCGGACGACGTCCGCCTCGTGCACCGCAACGCGGACGCCAGCGTGTACGCCGTCGACCGGGCCGTCCTCGAGGGCGACGACCAGCGGGCCTGCTCCGCCGACCCCGCCGCCCCGTGAGCCCCCGTCCCGTCCCCCACGCCCGGGCCGTCCGGTGAGCGACACCGGGGTCCTCCTCGCGGGCCTGGCGCTGCTGTACCTGCCGGGACTGCTGTTCCTGGCCGTCTGCCGGGTGCGCTCCCTGGTGCTGTGGGTGGGGGCGGCGCCGGCGGTCACGCTCGGCCTGCTGCAGGTGGCCGCCCTCCTCGGCGCACCGGTCGGGGCACCGGTCTGGACGGCAGGTGCGGCGCTCCTGGCCGTCCTGGCCGTGGCCGGGGTGGTCCTCGAGGTGCGCGCCGGTGCGGACGGGGTCGTCCGGGGGGTCCTGGGGTCGGCCGTGGACCGGGTCCGCACCCGGCCGTGGGCGGCCGGACTCGCCGTCGCCGCCGTCGGGACCGGCTGCTGGCTGGCCTCGACGACGTGGCTGCGCGGTTTCCACGGGCTGTCCACGCCGTCGCAGGAGCACGACATGGTGCAGCACCTGCTGATGGCGGCCTACGTCGCCCGCACCGGGGAGGCCTCCCCCTTCGAGCTCATGCCGCTGGACCTCGCCACCGGGGAGAACGCCCGCTTCTACCCCGGCGGCCTGCACACGTTCGCCGGGCTGGTGAGCGACGTCGCGCCCGACCCGGTGGTGGGCTTCAACGCCGCGACGGTGCTCGTCCTCGGCGTCGCCGCGCCGGTGACCCTGTTCGCCGCCGTCGTCGCGGTGGCCGGCCGGCGCGACGGCCTCGTGGCCGGGGCGCTGGCCGCGCTGTTCGCCTCGGTGCTGTACCGGCCCTCGTTCCAGCTCGCCCTCGACGGCGGCATCCTGGGCTACGCCGCGGGCCTGGCGCTGGCGCCGGCGGTGGCCTGCTGCCTGCTCCGGCTGCCCCGCCGGCTCGGCGCCGACGTGCTGGTGACGCCGGTCGTCGTGCTGGCCGTCTTCGCCGTGCACCCGTCGATGGCCGTGTTCGTCGCGGGGACGACGGCCGTGGCCGGCGCCGTGGCGCTTCCCCGCTCGCCGGTCCGGCGGTGGGTCGCCGAGCGGTGGCGGGTCCTGCTCGCCACGGGCGGGGCGACGGTGGTCCTGCTCGTCCCGTGGCTGCTGGCCAGCTCCCGGGTCGGCGACCAGGTGAGCAGCTACCCGGAGCGGCCGGCCACCGAGCCGTTCCTCGACGTCGCCCTCCGCCTGCTGCGGTTCACCTACTCCGGCTTCTTCGACCCCGGCCAGACGCTGTACCACGCGGCCTTCGCGGTGCTGTTCGCCGTCGGGGCGCTCGGCTGCCTGACGCGCCTGCGGCTGCTGCCGCTGCTCGCCGCGTGGGCGGCCTGGGCGCTGCTGGCGATCGCGTTCAACGCCGGGCTCTCCGGGGCGCCGGTCGTCGCGCAGGTCGCCGGCTTCTTCTACAACAGCCTGACCCGCCTGGTGGACCTGAGCTGGGTCCTCGCACCGGCCGTTGCCGGCGCCGGCCTCGCCGCTCTCCTCGGTGGCGCCGCGGAGCTCGCCGCCCGCCCGGGGCGCGGGGACGCCGGGTCCCGGCGCGCGCGGGTGCTGCAGGCGGCCGGGCCCGTCGTGGCCGCGGCGCTCGCCCTGGTGTTCCTGCTGACCGCGGGCCTGTCCTACCGGGACCGCAACACCGAGGCGGTCGCCGCCCGGTACGGCGAGCCCGGCTTCGTCCGCGTCAGCGCCGACGACCGGGCCGCCTTCGACTGGCTGGGCGACCAGGACGACGTCGGCCGGGTGCTCAACAACGGCAACGACGGGAGCACCTACCTCTACGTCTACGAGGGCATCCCGGTGGTGAACGTGTTCCCCCTCGGGGTGGCCGAGTCCCGCTACGGCATCTACCTGATGGAGCACTTCGACCGGATCGCCACCGACCCGAAGGTGCGCTGCCTGGTGCAGCGGTACGACATCACCCACCTCCTCGTCTCGCGGACCTCCCCGCCGGTGTGGGCCGCGGCCGCGCCGTTCGGCTGGGTCGACACGCCGCTCTTCGACGCCGCACCGGGCTTCGCCGGGCTCGACGACGTGGACGAGGTCGACCTCGTCTTCCGCAACGGGGACGCGAGCGTCTACGCCGTCGACGAGTCGGTCCTGGACGGCGACGACGAGGCCGCCTGCACGGCGGACCCCGCCGCCCCCTGACGGGGATCCCGCCCGCGCGGGTACCGGTCCCGGACCGGACGGACCGCCGGGCGGGGCGCGCTATAGGTTCGGACCGGGCCACGGGTGGCCGCCACAGCACCGGACGAGAGGGAGTGCCCCGCATGGACAAGGTCGTGGCCAGCGCCGGGGAGGCGGTGTCCGACGTCGGTGACGGTGCGACGCTCGCCGTCGGCGGGTTCGGGCTCTGCGGCGTGCCGGTCGCGCTGATCGACGCGCTGCTCGAGCGGGGCACGAGGGACCTGACGACGATCTCCAACAACTGCGGCGTCGACGACCAGGCCCTGGGCGTGCTGCTCTACGCCGGCCGGATCCGCCGCACGATCAGCTCGTTCGTCGGCGGCAACAAGGAGCTCGCCCGGCTGTACCTGTCCGGGGAGCTGGAGGTCGAGCTCACCCCGCAGGGCACGCTGGCGGAGCGGCTGCGCGCCGGCGGCGCCGGCATCCCCGCCTTCTACACCCCCACCGGCGTGGGCACGATGGTCGCCGACGGCGGCATCCCGGTGCGCTACGACGCCGACGGGAACGTCGTCGAGACCAGCGCGCCGAAGGAGACCCGGGTCTTCGACGGCGTCGAGTACGTGCTGGAGACCGCCCTGACCGCCGACTACGCCCTCGTCCGGGCCGCGGTCGGCGACCGGCACGGCAACCTCGTCTTCCACGAGTCGGCGATGAACTTCAACCCGCTGGCCGGCATGGCCGGGCGGGTCACGATCGCCGAGGTCGAGGAGCTCGTCGAGCCCGGCGAGATCCGCCCGGAGCACGTGCACCTGCCCGGGGTCTTCGTCGACCGGGTGGTCGTCGTCGGGCCCGAGGGCAAGAAGATCGAGAAGCGCACCACCCGCCCCCGCCCGTCGGCCGCCCCGCTGGCCGCTGCCGGTGAGGAAGCCACGGAGGAGGCCCAGTGACCCTGACCCGCGACCAGCTCGCCGCCCGGGTGGCGCTCGAGCTCGAGGACGGCGCCTACGTCAACCTGGGCATCGGCATGCCCACCCTGGTGCCCAACTTCGTCCCCGACGGCGTGCACGTGGTGCTGCACTCGGAGAACGGCATCCTCGGCGTCGGCCCGTACCCGTTCGACGGCGACGAGGACCCCGACCTGATCAACGCCGGCAAGGAGACCGTCACGATCCTGCCGGGCGCGAGCTTCTTCGACTCCGCGACCAGCTTCGCGATGATCCGCGGCAAGCACCTCGACCTCGCCATCCTCGGCGCCATGCAGGTCAACCCCCGCGGCGACCTCGCCAACTGGCTGATCCCCGGGAAGATGGTCAACGGCATGGGCGGCGCGATGGACCTGGTCCACGGCGCCAAGCGCGTGGTGATCATGATGGAGCACGTGGCCCGCGACGGGTCCCCGAAGCTGGTCGAGGAGTGCTCGCTGCCCCTCACCGGCAAGGCCTGCGTCGACCGGGTGGTCACCGACCTCGCCGTCGTCGACGTCACGGCGGAGGGCTTCGTGCTGCGCGAGGTCGCGCCCGGTGTGTCGGTCGACGAGGTGGTCGAGCGGACCGGCGCCCCGCTGACCGTGCCGGGCGACGTCCCCACCATGGCGCTGCCGGCCACGGTCTGACCGCGGCACCGCTCCCCCGGTGACGTTCTCGGTCGTCGCCCACGACCCGGTCACCGGGGAGATGGGCATCGCGGTCTCCTCCTGCATCCTCGCCGTCGGCCGGGCGGTGCCCAGCGCCCGGCCCGGCGTGGGCGTCGTCGCGGTGCAGGCGCGCAGCCCCCGCGGGACCGGGCACGTGTTGCTGTCCGGGCTCGCCGAGGGGACGGCGCCGTCGGTGCTGGTGCGCCGCGCGGCGCACGCCGCCGAGGACCAGGACCGGCAGCTCGCCGTGCTCGCCCCCTCCGGCGCGGTCGCCGCCGACACCGGCCCGGGCTCCTTCCCGGTCAGCGGCCACCTGCTCGGCGGGGGCTGGAGCGTGCAGGGCAACATGCTCACCTCGCCGGAGGTGCTGCCGGCGATGGCGCAGGCCTACGAGGCCGCCCGCGGCGACCTCGCCGACCGGCTGCTCGCGGCCCTGACCGCGGGCCAGGACGCGGGCGGGGACCTGCGCGGCCGGCAGTCCGCGGCGCTGCTCGTGGTCAGCGGGGAGCCGGCCACCGAGGAGGACGACGGCGTGCGGATGGACCTGCGCGTCGACGACTCCGGCGACCCGGTCGCGCAGCTGCGGATGCTGCGCAACCTGCAGCGCGCCTACGACGAGCGCGACTACGAGACCCTCGCCCTGTTCGCCCCCGAGGGCGCCCGCGACCTCTACGCGGCGCTGGCCGCCTCCCGGCGGGGCGACCGCGCGGCGGCGCGGGCCGCGCTGGAGGCCGTGCGCGCCCGTCCCGGCTGGTCGGCGTGGCTGGCCTCGATGGCCGGCGACTCGCGGCTGGCCGCGGTCTCCCGCCTGCTCGGCTGAGCGCGGGTCAGAGCCCTGCGGCGCGCAGGGCCTCGGCCAGCCGGGTGGCCATCTGGGCGTAGCCCGCGTCGTTGGGGTGCAGCCCATCGGCGAACAGTCCGTCGGAGGGCACCAGCCAGCCGCCCGCGACCGGGTCGACGAAGGGCAGCCCCGCGTCCGCGGCCGCCTCGGCCAGGACGTCCCGGAGGTGGGCCACGGCGTCGGCGGACAGCTCCGGAGGGGACAGCGGTCCGAGGACGACGACGCGCGCCCCGGGCACCGTGCGCGCCAGGTCGACGTAGAGGGCCCGCGCCGCCTCGCCGACGGCGGCGAGCGACTCGTCGGCGTCGTTGGTGCTGCCCTGGACCACGACGACGTCCGGCGACGCGGCGGCGACGGCGGGGACCCGCCGGCCGAACGGCGCCTGCCCCGGCCGTGTCGAGGCGTCCACGTACCCGGTCCCGGACTCGCCGAGGGGGACGGCGGTCCAGCCCAGCAGCGCGGCGGTCTCCTCGACGTAGCCCTGCCCGCCCTCACCCACCGTGTAGGAGTCACCGAGGAACACCGTCACCGGGGACGACGGCGTGGACGACGGCGTGGGCGACGGCGTGGGCGACGGCGCCGGCGTGGGCGCGGGCGTCGGCGTGGGGCCGGCGCCCTGCTCGGCGGTCCCCGGCAGGACGGTGGCCCGTGGCGCGGACCCGCCGTCCGGGGAGCCGCACGCCGGGACGGTGGCGGCGAGCAGCAGCGCCAGGGCCAGGCTGGTCCTCCTCGGCACGGGGCCGAGTATGCGGGGGCGAGCTGTGTGCCCGGCCGCGACATGCCTCCGGGCGGGGGTCAGCCGGTCAGGACGCCGAGTCCGACGGTGACCGCCCAGACCAGCCCCAGCAGCAGCAGTCCCCGGTCGCGCAGCACGACCTCCTCGGGGGCGCCGGTGCTGCCGCGGTCGACGTCGACGGCGTAGCGCAGCAGGGCCAGCACGAACGGCGCCACGGAGACGGTCGTCCAGGGCACGCCGTCGCCGGCGCGCATCTCGAAGGCCCACAGGCCGTAGGTCGTGCAGGCGACCCCCGCGGACAGGCTCCACACGAAGCGCAGGTAGCTCGGCGAGTAGGACCGCAGGGTCCGGCGTGTCTCCGCCTGCTCCCCCAGCGCGACCAGCTCGGCGTAGCGCTTGCCCGCCACCATGAACAGGGCGCCGAACGCCGCGACGAGGATGAACCACTGCGACAGCGCGATCCCGGCCGCCGCGCCGCCGGCCACGCCGCGCAGCACGAACCCCGAGGCGACGGCGGCGAGGTCGATGACCGGCTGGTCCTTGAGGCCCCAGCTGTAGGCCGTGGAGATCGCGACGTAGCAGGCGAGCACCGCGGTGAGCGCGGGACGGGCGAGGAACGCCGCGGTCACCAGCGACGCCGCGACCAGCACGCACCCGGCGACGGCCGCGACCGGCACCGGGACGACGCCGGCCGCCACCGGCCGCGCCCGCTTGTGCGGGTGGCGGCGGTCCTGCTCCACGTCGCGGACGTCGTTGAGCAGGTAGAGGCCGCTCGCGGCGCCGCAGAACAGCACGAACGCCAGGAGCGTCGGCCCCAGGACCTCCGGCTCGAGCACGGTGCCCGCGGCCAGCGGCGCGGCCAGCACGAGCAGGTTCTTCGTCCACTGCCGCGGGCGCATGGTGCGCAGCACGCCCGCCGCGACCCTCCCCGCGCCGCCGCGCCAGGTGGCGGGGGCGCCGGCCGCGGGAGGGTCCGCGGCGGCGTTGCCGACGAACAGCACCCGGCCCGTGCCGGGCCGGCGGCCCTCCTCGACGCTCATCGGCGCCCCTCCTCCCACGCAACAGGACGGCCGGTCGCGGGTCCGACCGGTCGTCCTCCCCGGAGTGTGCCCGCGGTCACGTCCTGTGAGCGGCGCTCGGGGTGGGCCCGGGCCCCGAACGCGCACGTCCCCCGGCGTGGCGTCACTCGGGGGGCGCGGCCCATCCCGCTCGGACGACCCGCGAGCGGGTCAGGTCGTAGGCGTCGACGGGGTGGGGCACGTCGAGGAGCAGGACCTGGACGGCGTCGACCTCCGGCGTGCCGGGCAGGACGGCGTCGAGATCGGTGATCCCGGAGGTCCGCCCCGCGGGACCGAACAGGCTGCCGCGCGAGGTCTGCCAGGCGGCGTCCCCGAGCCCGTCGACCCCGGGGCCGTCGCGCCAGAGCACGGCGTACTCCACCGGCTCGGTGATCCCGGAGCTGACGACCGGCTGGCGCTGGCAGGGGAAGCGGAAGGCGAACTGCCACCCCAGGGCGACCGGCGCGCCGTCGGGGACCAGGTCGGTCAGCGGCACCCGGGGCAGCACCGACGGGCCGGAGAACGCCAGCCAGCCGCCCGGGCCGCCGCTGCGGTCGCGGCCCACCAGCCGCACCAGCAGCTCGCCGCCGTCGCGGACGTCCGGCGGATCGAGGACGAACGTCCGCCACCGGGCGGAGTCCAGGGGGTCGGAGAGGACCGCGCCGTCGGCCACCTCGAGGGGCCCGCCGCCGGCCCGGGCGTACTCGACGCGCAGCTCGTTGCCACCGGTCAGCCGGCCGGCCGCGAGCACCGCGACCTCCTCGCCGTCCGCGGTCGCCGGCAAGCGGTACCAGGGGGTGACCTGCTCGCCGACGGTGTACTCGCCGGCCGGCCCGGTCGTGGTCAGGCTCCCCCACACCCGGCCGGCGGCCGCCGGCGGCGGATCGGGCGGGAACCAGCCGCCGTCGACGGTGAGGTCGGCAGGTCCCTCCGGCGGCGGGGCGTCGGGGTCCGGGGCCAGCGGCCGGGCGGCGGTGACGTCGAGGACCTCGACCGCCTGCGCGGCGCTGCAGCGGGTCGCGAGCGGGTCGGTGAGCGCGTCGGACTGGGGGGACCAGGTGTCCGCCGCGGCGGCGACCGCCGAGGTGGTGACGAGGTAGGCGACCGAGGTGCCCAGCGCCAGCCCCGCCAGCACCGGCGGCGTGCCGGCCCACCACGGTCCCGGGAGCCCGGTGCCCCGCCGGTGGCGCAGGACAGCGGCGCCCAGCACGGCGGCGGCGACGACCGACCAGGTCAGCAGGCTGCCGAGCGCGACCGGCCCCACGGACGGCGCCTCGTTGGCCTGCGGCATCCCGGGCAGCCAGGTGTAGGGCCAGCTGTTGGGGCCGTGCAGGGCCAGCGCGGCGGCCACGACGACCGTGCCGAGCCCCGCGAGCAGCACCCCGGCGCGGGGCGCGCGGTGCCGGGCCAGCGAGCGCACCAGCCAGGGCAGGCTGCCGAGGAAGAGCGCGAGCCAGGCGGGACCGAGCCCCGACAGGGCGCCGAAGTGGTGGGTCCACTTGCTCGGCGTGAGCCACAGGAGCAGGAGGGCGGCGCCGAACGTGGCGGTCGACAGGCCCAGCGCCAGGGGGACCCGCACGTCCCGGCCGCGCGCGGCGACCAGGACGACCAGCGCCCACGGCAGCGCGGCGAGCGCGAGGACGACCGCACCGCGTCGCGCGTAGGCGCCCATCGGGATGTCGGAGAACAGGAAGGCGTAGCGCTGCCACTCGTCGTACCAGGACGACTGGTCCTGCGCGGCGAGGAAGATCTCCTGGCCGCGCACGAAGTCGCGCAGCGTGCCGTCGGCGAAGGCGGCGACCGCGGCGAACGCGCCGGGTGCCAGGAGCTGGGCGGTCCGGGTGACCACCTCGGCGCGGGTCCGGCCCTCGGCCACCAGCGCCGCCAGCCGCGGGAGGGCGGCCACCAGGGGGGCGAGCGCGACGAAGCCGGTGGGGTGGCAGGCGACGCCGAGGCCGGCGGTGCCCACGGCGAGCGCGACCGGCAGGAGCCTGCGGCGGCGCAGTCCGGACAGGACGCCGGTCAGGGTGGCCAGGGCCAGGACGCCCACCACCGCCTCGGGCCGCACGCCGACCCCGTAGGGCAGCCACCACGCCAGGAAGGCCGCGGCCAGCAGCACCTGCACGCCGGCCGGTCCCCACGCGGAGGCGGCGACCGGTCCCGGGAGCGCGCCGGGGCGGGTGGTCAGCCGGCGCAGCAGGAACCAGGTGACCAGCCCGGCGACGAGCGAGGGCACCCGCAGCACGACCGGCGCGTCGCCCAGGTGCTGCCACCACCCCAGCAGCCGGTAGGACCAGGTGAACGGCGTGAACGACTGGTTGTTGAGCTGGTAGTAGTTGCCGACGTAGCCCTCGTCGTCGGCGTTGCGGGCCATCGCCGAGTAGTAGCCGTCGTCGTCGGAGTCCGGGGCCAGGAACAGCCAGAGCAGGGCGGTGGCCACGACGGCGGCGTCCACGGCGACGCGCACGGCCCGCGGCCGCCACCCGGGCCGGGCCGGCGTGCGCAGCGCCGGCGGGCCGGGTCCCCGCCGCCGGTCGGCCCGGGCCAGCGCCAGCAGGGAGCCGGCGGCGGCGAGGACGACGGCGGCGACCAGCGCCCCCTTGAGCGGCGTCGGCGTGGTGTCGAACTGGTCGTCGACGGTCAGCGTCACGCGCAGGTCGTCGTCCGTGGGCAGCCGGGTCAGGCCGGTGTCGAGGACGTCGACGTCCGGCAGCACGGTCGCGTCGCCGGCGGCCCGCACGGTGGCCAGCTCCGCGCCGTCCCGGGTGAGCCGGAGGCCACCGGCGTCGCCGGTCAGCCGGTGGGTGCAGTCCCCGGACGGGACCGGGACGTCGAGCAGCTCGCTCCCGCGGACGAGGACGCGCAACCGGTCGTCGGAGGCCGTCACCAGCAGGCCCTCGGTGCCCGCCGCTGGCTGCGCCGGGACGATCGTGGAGAGGACCAGGCCGTCGCCGGCGGCCGCGGCGGTCACGGCCGCGCAGGAGAACCGCACGTCGAGGGCGAGGGGACGCTGGCCGGTCAGCTGCAGCATCGTCGACTGCGGGCGCGCGGGGTCCTGGGGCCAGGTGACGGTGGGCACGCTCATCTGCACCGGCGCGAGCGGGAGCAGCAGCGCCCCCAGGACCGCGACCAGCGCGAGGGCGAGCAGCCAGGGCAGCGGCCGGCGAGGTGGGCGGGCCGGGACGTCGGCCGGCACGGACCCGACCGGGGACCGTTCGACGACGCCCACGCACCCCTCCCCGCCGGTCCTCCGCAGGCGGCCAGTCAACACCGGCGGGCAAGGGGCTGCGCGTCCCGGGAGCGTGCCGGGCCCCCGCGACCGCCGCTACGGTCGGGTCGTGCCTGCCGCACGCCTGCCCGGGACCGGACGCTGAGCGCCCGACGTCGGGCGGCACGGGCGCCGTCGCTGACCTGGGTCGCCGCGAGCGTGCTGCTGTCCGGGGTGCTGACCTACGCCTACCTGGCGCTGGTGGCGCGCGCCGTCCCGGCCGGCGACTACGCGTCCTTCGGCGCCTACTGGTCCCTGGCGCTGCTGATCGGTTCCGGCCTGTCCCTCCCCCTCGAGCTCGAGGTCGCCCGGCTGGCGCACCTGCGCGGGGGCGGCCTGCCCCCCGGCGCCGGGCGCGCGTGCGCCCTCCTCACCGTCGCAGCGGTCGCCGCGGTGGCCGTGGCGGCGCCGCTGCTGCTGCCGGTGCTCGGCGGGTCGCCCGGACTGGTCGCCGCCCTGGCCCTGGTCGCCCTGCTCTCCCCGGCGCAGTTCCTGCTGCGCGGGCTGCTGCTCGGGCGCGGGCGCTACGGCACGTACGGCACGGTCCTGCTGGCCGACACCGCCCTGCGGGTGGCCGGCGCGCTCGCCGTGGGCGCGCTCGTGGTGCCGGCGGACGCCGCCGACCTGGGCTGGACGCTGCCGGTGGCGATCGGGCTCGCGCACCTGCCGGTGCTCGTCACGGTCCTGCGCCGACGCGGCTCCCCCGCCCCGTCCGCGGACGGGGCGGGGGAGCCGCGGATGGTGCTGCCCGCGGTGGGCCACCTCCTGGTGGGCACCCTGTGCGCGCAGGCGCTCCTGAACGCCGCGCCGGTCCTCGTCACGGCGCTGGCGGGCACCGGCGGGCGGGAGGCCGCCGCGGCGTTCGTCGCCGCCTTCACCCTCGTGCGGTTGCCGCTGTTCGTCGCCGTGCCGCTGCAGAGCGCCCTCGTGCCGACGCTCGTGGACGCCGGCGCGCACCACCGGTCCGCCCGGAGGGCGCGCCTGCTGCGCCGGCTGCCGGCCGCGGTGGCCGCGCTCGCCGCCGGCGCCGCCGTCCTCGGCTGGCTGGCCGGGCCGCGGCTGGTCGCGCTCGTGTTCGGGGACCGGTACACGCCCGTGGCCGCGGACGTCGCGGTGCTCGCCGCCGGCAGCGTCGTCCACCTCGCCCTGCTCGTCGCCGCCCCCGCCGTGGTGGCCGCCGGCCGGCACCGGGACAGCGCCCGGGCCTGGGCCGCCGGACTGGCCGTGGCAGGGGGGACGGCGGCCGCCGTCGCCGCCGTGGACGTCACGGCCGCGGCTGCCTGGGCGTTCGCCGCGGGCTCGGCGGCCGCGCTGACCTGGTGCACCGTCGTGCTGCTCCGGACCGGGCCGACCACACCGGCGGACGCCGACGTGCCGACCCCCGCGGGAGGAGCCCGGTGACCCGGCGACTGGACGTGGTGATGGCGCTGGACTACTACACGCCCTACGTCAGCGGCCTCACCAACGTGGCCCGCGACGTCGCCGAGGGGCTCGCCGCGCGCGGCCACCGCGTCCGGGTGCTCACCAGCCGGCACGACCGGGCCCTGCCGGAGCGGGAGGTGCTGCGCGGGGTCGAGGTGGAGCGGGCGCCGGTCGTGGCCCGGCTCGGCAAGGGGGTGGTGAGCCCGGCGCTGGTCCGGCGGGTGCGCGCGGCCGGCCGGAGCGCCGACGTCGTGGACCTGCACCTGCCCATGCCCGAGGCCGGCCTGCTCGCGCTCGGTGCGCGGACGCCGCTGGTCAGCACCTACCACTGCGACGTCAGCCTTCCGCCGGGGCCGGTCAACCGGGCGCAGACGCTCGGCGTGGACCTCGCGAGCCGGGCCACCCTGCGGCGCAGCGCCCGCGTCGTGGTGTCCAGCGAGGACTACGCGCGCTCGAGCCGGCTGTGGCCGGCGATGGCCGGCCGCACCACCGCGATCCCGCCGCCGTGCCGGGAGCGGCCGGGCGGGCAACCACGGTTCCGCGACGGCGGCGGGCTGCACGTGGGGTTCCTCGGCCGGATCGTCGAGGAGAAGGGGCTGCAGTACCTGGTGCGCGCCTTCCTCGCCCTCGGGGACCCGGACGCGCGCCTGCTCATCGGCGGCGACTTCGCCGACGTCGTCGGCGGGTCGGTCGTCGAGGAGGTGCGGCGCGCGGCCGACGGCGACCCGCGGGTGCGGCTGCTCGGCTTCCTGCCCGAGGAGCAGATCGCCGACCTCTACGCGTCGATCGACGTGTTCGCCCTGCCGTCGGTGAACGCCTTCGAGGCGTTCGGCATCGTGCAGGTGGAGGCCATGATGGCCGGCGTCCCGGTGCTGGCCAGCGGCCTGCCCGGCGTCCGGACGCCGGTGCAGGAGACCGGGTTCGGCGTCGTGGCGCCGCCCCGTGACGTGCCCGCGCTCACCGAGGGACTCCGCCGGCTCGCGGCGGCGCCGCCGGACCGCGACCGGGGCCGGGCCCGGGCGCGGAAGCGCTACGCCCTGGGCACCGTCCTCGACGCCTACGAGGAGCTGTTCACCGAGGTCCGTGCAGGGGTGGGACCTCGCGCCAGAAGGCGTCGAGCCGCCGGTTGAACTCCTCGGGCACCTCCTCGAACGGCGCGTGCGCCTGGTCCTCGATCAGCTCGAAGCGCGCCCCCGGGATGGCCCCGGCCACCGCCCGGCCGTAGGCCGGTGGGGCGATGGGGTCCGCGCTGCCGGTGAGGACCAGCGCCGGGACGGCGATCCGCGGCAGCCGGTCGAGGGTCGCGTGGTCCCAGAAGGCGTCGGCGAAGCGCTGGAAGGACTCCGCGGACTGCGGGTACGGGAAGGCGAGCGCGGCCTCGATCGCCCGGTCGACCCGCCCGTCCTCGTGGGCGCGGTGGGTGTAGGCCCAGGCGAAGAAGGCCTCGAGGAAGGCGCGCTCGCTCGGCGCCCGCTCGGCCATCCAGAGCCAGGAGCCGACCACGTGGTGCCAGCGGACGTCGGGGCGACCCCAGGTGCCGACCAGCACGAGGCTGCGGACGGCGTCCGGGTGCCGCAGGGCGAGCTCCTGCGCGATCACCCCGCCCCCGGAGTAGCCGACGACGTGGGCGGGGCCGGCGCCGCACTCCAGCAGCACGCCGGCCGCGTCGTCGGCCAGGTCGCCCACCGTGTAGGCGAGGTCCGGGCGGGTGGAGCGGCCGACGTCGCGGTTGTCGAAGGCGATCAGCCGGTAGCGGTCGGACAGCCCGTCGAGCTGGGCCTGCCAGGCCTCCAGCGGGTCACCACCGCCGTTGACGAGCAGGACGTCGGGTCCGCTCCCCCGCTGCTCGACCCACAGCCTGACGTCGCCCGCTCGCACCGCTGCGCCCATCGGTCCGGCCCTCCGCTGCTGGGGCCGGACGGCGCCCGGCCCGCGCTGGGAGCTGCCATCGTCCCGCGCGGCGGGGGCTTGTGGTCGCCTCCCGCGCCCCCCGGCGGCGCGCCGTCACGGGGCGGGGGGAGTCCTACCGGAGCAGGCTGCGGGCGATGACCATCCGCTGGATCTGGTTGGTGCCCTCGTAGATCTGGGTGATCTTGGCGTCGCGCATCATGCGCTCGACCGGGAAGTCCTGCGTGTAGCCCGCGCCGCCGAACAGCTGGACGGCGTCGGTGGTGACCTTCATGGCGACGTCGGAGGCGAACGCCTTGGCCGCCGCGCACAGCCGGCCGAGGTCGGGGTCCACCTTGCCGCCGGAGTGGCCCGCCTCGCCGCGGGCGGCGGCGACGTAGACCAGGTGCCGGGCGGCCTCGATCTGCATGGCCATGTCGGCGAGCATGAACTGCACGCCCTGGAAGTCGCTGACCGCCTTGCCGAACTGCTTCCGGTCGCGGGTGTACTCGACGGCGGCGTCGAGCGCGCCCTGGGCGACGCCCACGGCCTGCGCGCCGATGGTCGGGCGGGTGAAGTCCAGCGTCCGCAGCGCGGTCTTGAAGCCGGTGCCGGGCTCGCCGATGATCCGGTCGGCCGGGATGGCGCAGTCGGTGAAGTAGAGCTCGCAGGTGGGCGAGCCCTTGATGCCCATCTTCCGCTCCTTGGGGCCCACGGCGAAGCCCGGGTCGTCGCGGTGCACGACGAAGGCGGAGATGCCGTTGGCCCGCTTCTCCGGGTCGGTGACGGCCATGACCGTGTACCACTCGGAGACGCCGGCGTTGGTGATCCAGGCCTTGGTGCCGTTGAGCACCCAGGTGTCGCCCTCGAGCCGGGCGCGGGTCCTCATCGAGGCGGCGTCGGAGCCGGCCTCCCGCTCGGACAGGCCGTAGCTGATCATCGCCCGGCCCTCGGCGATCGACGGGACCACCCTCTGCTTCAGGTCCTCCGACGCCGACAGGATGACCGGCACCGACCCGAGCTTGTTGACCGCCGGGATGAGCGACGCCGAGACGTCGACCCGGGCGACCTCCTCGATGACGATGCAGGTGGCGATCGCGTCCGCGCCCTCGCCGCCGTACTGCTCCGGGATGTGCGTGGCGTGGAAGCCGGCCGCCGTCAGCGCCTTCTGCGCCTCGATCGGGAAGCGGGAGTTCGCGTCGACGTCCGCGGCGTGCGGGGCGATCTCACGTTCGGCGAGGTCGCGGACCGCGGCCCGGATCGCGTCGTGCTCCTCGGTCAGCTGGTACAGCCCGCTCGTACTCACGGGTAGATGCTAGGACGTCCCAGCAGATCCGCCGTCGCCGGTCAGCCGGGCGCGCAGGGCCGCGTCCCGGGCGACGACGGAGTCGGCCAGGTCGGCCTGGAACCGCTCGACGGCGGCCCGCAGCACCGGGTCGCCCGCGGCCAGGACGCGCACCGCGAGGAGCCCGGCGTTGCGGCCGCCGCCGATCGACACCGTCGCGACCGGGACGCCCGCGGGCATCTGCACGATCGACAGCAGGCTGTCCAGGCCGTCGAGCCGGTCCAGCGGCCGCGGCACGCCGATCACCGGCAGCGGGGTGGCGGCGGCGAGCATGCCCGGCAGGTGCGCCGCTCCCCCGGCGCCGGCGACGAGCACCCGCAGCCCGCGCCCGGCCGCCGAGGCCGCGTAGTCGAGCATCCGCTGCGGCGTGCGGTGCGCGGACAGGACGTGCACCTCGTACGGGACGCCGAACTCCGCGAGCGCCGTCGCGGCCGGCTCCATCGTGGGCCAGTCCGAGTCGCTGCCCATCACGATCCCGACCAGCGGCCCGGTCATCTCAGTGCTCCTCGGGGAAGGCGAACGCGGGGTCGACCACGCCGTCGGCGAGGTAGCGGGCCGCGGCGACGGCGCGGGCGCGCACCTGCGCGAGGTCCTCCCCCAGCGCCGTCACGTGGCCGAGCTTGCGGCCGGGGCGCTGGCCCTTGCCGTACCAGTGCAGCTTGACGTCGGGCCAGTGCGCCATCAGGTGGTGGACCCGCTCGTCGAGGCCCGGCCCGTCCCAGCCCGGCTCCGCGGTCCGGCCGCCGAGCACGTTCGCCATGACCACGGCGGGCGCGGTCATCGCCGTCGACCCGAGCGGGTAGTCGAGGACGGCGCGCAGGTGCTGCTCGAACTGGCTCGTGCGGGCACCCTCGATCGTCCAGTGCCCGGAGTTGTGGGGGCGCATGGCCAGCTCGTTGACCAGCACGCCCGCGGGGGTCTGGAACAGCTCGACGGCCATGACGCCGACGACGCCGACCCGGTCGGCGACCCGCACCGCGAGCTCCTGCGCGGCCAGCGCCGTGTCCTCGTCGAGGCCCGGCGCCGGGGCGAGCACCTCGGTGTTGATGCCGTCGCGCTGCACGGTCTCCACGACCGGCCAGACGGCGACCTGGCCGAACGGCGAGCGGGCCACCAGCACCGCGAGCTCGCGGACCAGCGGGACCCGCTCCTCGACCAGCAGGGTCCCGTGCCGCTCGAGCAGGTCGGCCACCTCGTCCGGCCCGTGGACGACGAAGACGCCCCTGCCGTCGTAGCCGCCGCGCGGGGCCTTCACCACGACCGGCCAGCCGACCTCCTCGGCGAACGCGGTCACCTCGTGCACCGTGCGCGCGTCCGTCCACGACGGCTGGGGCTCCGCGGCGGCGGCCAGCGCGCGGCGCAGGACGAGCTTGTCCTGGGCGTGCACCAGGGCGTCGGGGCCGGGGGCGAGGCGGACGCCCTCGGCGGCCAGCGTCCGCAGGTGCTCGGTGGGCACGTGCTCGTGGTCGAAGGTGAGCACGGTGGCGCCCCCGGCCACGGCGCGCAGCGCGTCCAGGTCGCGGTGGTCGCCGATCCGGACGTCGGCGGCGACCAGCGCCGCGGACTCGCCGGGACCGGTGGACAGCACGCGCAGCGACTGGCCGAGCGCGATCGCGGCCTGGTGGGTCATCCGGGCCAGCTGGCCCCCGCCGACCATGGCGACGACCGGGAGCTGGTCCGGACCTGACGACGAGACACCCACGGTTCCAGCAGCGTAGTGAGCGGCGGTCCGGCGGGCGGTGGCGACTCCTCCGTCACAACCGCCCCATCGCCCTCCGGCGGCGCGTCGACCCACCGTGACCACCTGGTGACCGTGCGACATTGACCGTCGGCCGCTGGTGCGGCTCCCCGGCCGGCGCGTGGCGCGGACCCCCGGCCGGGACGGACGACCGGGGAGCAGGCATGGGTGCGAGACGAGGGGCCGTCGGCGGCCTGGCGATCACGGCGGTGACCGCGCTGGCGCTGGCGGCGTGCAGCAGCGGTGCCGCGGAGGACACGGCGTCGGCGACGGGGGACGCCTCCGCCACCTCGTCCGCGGCCGGCGGGGACGGCGCCACCGGCGGCAGCGCCCCGGCGACGAGCGCGGAACCGACCGACGTCGCCACCGACCCGCCCCTCGAGGCACCGGAGGGCGGCGACGTCACCGTCGTGCTGACCTACGCCGACTGGGACCAGGGCGTCCCCGGCGTCACCGTCGGCGCGTACGTCGAGGCCGTGGCCGAGAGCGGCGGCACCTGCACGCTCACCCTCGAGGGCCAGGGACGCACCGCCTCGGCGAGGGTGCCCGGCGAGCGCGAGCCCGGGTCGACCTCCTGCCCCGGGCTCACGGTGCCCGGTGAGGAGCTCGCGTCGGGCACCTGGACGGCGACGGTGACCTACGAGTCCGACGAGTACTCGGGCACGTCGGAACCGCTGGACGTGGTGGTCCCGTGACCGGGCTGCTCCCCCGGGTGGCCCGGCGGCTGCCCCTCGTGACCCTGGTGCTGGCGCTCGTCGCGACGGTGCTGCTGGTGCCGACGTCCGCGCCGGCGCCGACGTCGGGGCCCGCGCAGCCGGCCCTCGACCTCGCGGCCGACACCCGCCTGTTCGACCCGGGCAACATCATCAGCGACGAGGTCTTCTTCGACTGGGGCGCGATGGACGCGGGCGCCATCCAGGCGTTCCTCGACGCCAAGGGCGCCAGGTGCGTCGCCGGCGCCATGCCCTGCCTCAAGGACTACCGGCAGGACACCGTGGACCAGCCCGGTGACGCCTACTGCTCGACCTACCGCGGCGCCCGCGGGGAGACCGCGGCCACGCTGATCGCCAAGGTCGCGGCCGCCTGCCGGATCAACCCCCGGGTGCTCCTGGTCCTGCTGCAGAAGGAGCAGGGGCTGGTGACCCGCAGCCAGCCGGGCACCTCGCACTACACGAAGGCCACCGGCTTCGGCTGCCCGGACACCGCCGCGTGCGACCCCGCCTTCTCCGGCCTGGTCAGCCAGATCTACTTCGCCTCCCGGCAGTTCCAGCGGTACGCCGCCAACGTCGCGGGCAGCTACCGCGCCGGCCGCTACAACACCATCAAGTGGAACGTGCCCGACAGCTGCGGCACCTCCCAGGTCTACATCCTCAACAAGGCGACCGCGGGCCTGTACAGCTACACCCCGTACCGCCCGAACCAGGCGGCGCTCGACGCCGGCTACGGCGAGGGCGACGCCTGCTCGGCCTACGGCAACCGCAACTTCTGGCTGTACTTCACCGACTGGTTCGGCTCCACCGGCATCCGCACCAGCGGGGCGATCGGCTGGGCCTACCAGCAGCAGGGCGGCGGCACCGGGCCGCTGGGCTCCCCGGTCAACGAGATGTACTGCGGTCTCGCCGAGGGCGGCTGCGGCCAGGACTTCCGGGGCGGCTCGATCTTCTGGCACCCCTCGCTCGGCGCGTACGTGGTCAACGGCGCGATCCACGGCGTCTGGAACGGCAGCGGCCGGGAGACCGGCGTGCTCGGCTACCCGACGTCGGGGATGGCCTGCGGCCTGACCGGCGGCGGGTGCAGCCAGCAGTTCCAGCGCGGCCAGGTCTTCTGGTCGCCGGCCACCGGCGCGCACCTGCTCAACGGTGCGATCAGCGACCACTACACCGCCGCCGGCCGCGAGCGTGGCACGCTCGGCTACCCCACCACCGGCATCACCTGCGGCCTCGCCGACGGCGGGTGCGCCCAGGCGTTCCAGGGCGGCTGGGTGTACTGGGCGCCGTCGACGTGGACGCACGCCGTGAGCGGCGCGATCGCCGCGGCGTGGATGCGCTCCGGGGCCGAGACCGGCCCGCTCGGCTACCCGTCCACGGAGATGGCCTGCGACGGCACGGGGTGCACCCAGGCCTTCCAGCGCGGCGACGTCGTGTGGACGGCGGGCACGAACGCGACCCGCACGGTGTCCGGCGCCATCGGGGAGGCCTGGCGCGCCGCGGACGGCGCCGCGGGTCCCCTCGGTCTCCCGACCGGCGACATGGCGTGCGGCCTGGCCGGCGACGGCTGCCGGCAGGCGTTCCGCGGCGGCTGGATCACCTGGGCGCCGGGGGCCGGCGTGCACGCGGTGTCCGGCGGGATCGGCGCCACCTGGGACCGGTCCGGCGGCGAGTCGGGTACGCTCGGCTACCCGACCGGCGACATGACGTGCACCAGCGCCGGCTGCGACCAGGCGTTCCAGCGCGGCGACCTGGTGTGGACGGCGAGCACGAACACCGTCCGCCCGGTCGAGGGCGCCATCGCCCAGACCTGGCGCGCCGCCGGGCGCAGCACCGGGGACCTCGGCCTGCCCACCGGCGCCATGGACTGCACCCTGCCCGGCGGCGGGTGCGCCCAGACGTTCCAGGGCGGCACCGTCGTCTGGTCGTCGGCCACCGGCTCGCGGACCGTGTCCGGTGCGATCGGCTGGACCTGGTCCCAGCAGGGCGGCGCCGCGGGCGCGCTGGGCTACCCGTCCGGCGACATGGTGTGCCTGTCGACCGGCTGCGACCAGGCCTTCCAGAAGGGCGACCTGGCGTGGACCCCGGCGGGCGGCACCCGCGCGGTGTCGGGCGCGATCGGCTGGCTGTGGAACCGCGACGGCCGCGGTGCAGGCAGCCTCGGCCACCCGACGGCGGACATGGTGTGCGGCCTGACCGGCGGCGGCTGCCGGCAGACGTTCGCCGGCGGGCTGGTCGCCTGGTCCCCCGCCGGCGGCGTGCACGCGACCTCCGGGGCCATCCAGGCCCAGTGGCTGGGCAGCGGCGGCGAGAGCGGCGCGCTCGGGTGGCCGGTCGCGGACATGGAGTGCCAGCTCGAGGGCGGCGGCTGCCGGCAGTCCTTCGCCGGCGGTCAGGTGCTCTGGTCCCCGGCCACCGGCACCGCCGCGGTGCTCGGCCCGATCGACGCCGGCTACGGCGCCAACGGGCGGCAGGGCGGGGTGCTGGGCTACCCGGTCGCGGCGCAGGTCTGCGCCGACGGCGGCTGCCGGCAGGACTTCCAGGGCGGCGTCATCGGCTCGACGACGTCCGGCGGCGCGCACGCCGTCACCGGCGGCATCCGGGCGCTGTGGGCGGCCCTCGGGGCGCAGACCGGCACGCTGGGCTGGCCGACGGCCGACATGGCCTGCAGCGCCGGCTCGTGCGGGCAGCGCTTCGCCCGGGGGGAGGCCTGGTGGTCGCCGGCCACCGGCACCCACGCCGTCACCGGGGCGATCCTCGACGCCTGGCGGGCCGCCGGCGGGGCCACCGGGTCCCTCGGGCTGCCCACCGGCGACGCGCGCACCTCGGGGTCGGTGACGACCCAGACCTTCCAGGGCGGGACGCTCCGCCACGACAGCACCACGGGACAGGTGACCCGGTCATGAACAGCAGCTCCTCCCCGGTCCGCGTCGAACGGACCCCTGCGGTCTCGGCACCTACACTCGGCCGGGTGGGCATCGTCAGCGACCTCCGCGGCCGACTGGAGGGCACCTGGCGGATGCTCCTCAAGGAGATCTCGGCGTTCGGCGTCGTCGGCGCCGCGACCATGGCGCTCGACCTCGGGCTGTTCCAGGTCCTCTACGCCCACGTCGGCATCGGGGCCGTGACCGCGAAGTTCCTGTCGACGGTCGTCTCGATGACCGCCGCCTACTTCGCGCACCGGCACTGGTCCTTCTCGCACCGGGCGCGGACCGGGCTGCGGCGCGAGTACACGCTGTTCATCGTGGTCAACACGGTGACCCTGCTGCTGGGGCTGGCCCTCGTCGCCCTGGTCCGCTACCCGCTGGGCCAGGAGAGCTCGCTGGTCCTGCAGGTCACCAACATCGTCTCGACCGTGCTGGGGACGCTCATCCGCTACTTCGCCTACCGCAGGTGGGTGTTCGTGGCCCCGGACCACCCGGCGGCGGTGCCTCCGGAGGGCAGCGCCACCGTCACCCGCTGACGGACCCACGAGCTCCCCGACCGCACCCGGTCTCCCGCCTCGGGAGGCCGGGTGCGGTGCTGTGCGGGCCGGTCCCCGGGCGCCGTGGGACGCCCGGCGGGGGTCAGCCGGCCAGCCGCGAGCCCGACCGCCCCGCGACGACCTCGAGCCGGGTGGGGATGCGGGTGCGCAGCTCCTCCAGGTGGCTGATGACGCCGACGGTCCGCCCGCCGCGCCGCAGCTCGTCGAGCACGCCCATGACCGCGTCCAGCGCCTGCGCGTCGAGGGTGCCGAAGCCCTCGTCGACGAACAGGGTGTCCATCTGGACCCCGCCCGCCTCGGCGGTGACGACGTCGGCGAGGCCCAGGGCGAGGGCGAGGGAGGCCATGAAGCTCTCCCCGCCGGAGAGGGTCTTCGTCGGCCGCCGGACGCCGGTGTACTCGTCCAGGACGTCGAGGCCCAGGCCGCCGCGGGCGCCGTGGCGGCCCAGCGCGTCGCTGTGCAGGAAGGTGTAGCGGCCGCGGGACATCTCCTGCAGCCGCCGGCTGGCCACCTCGGCGACCTGCTCGAGCCGCGCGGCGAGCACGAAGGACTGCAGCCGCATCCGCAGCGTGTTCGCGCCGCGCCCGCCGACGAGGTCGGCCAGGCCCGAGACCTGCTCGGCGCGGGCCCGGCGCTCGGCCAGCTCGACCTCGGCGGAGACCACGTCGCCGGCGAGCGCGTCGAGGGCGTCCGCGCAGCGGCGGGCCTGGTCGAGCGCGGTGACGGCCTCCTCGCGGCGGGCGGTGAGCCCGGCGCAGCGCTGCTGCCCGGCCGCGACGTCGGGGCGTTCGCCGAGGTCGGCGAGCTCGGGGTCGGCGAGGGTGGCGACCACGACCGCGTGCGCCTCGTCGTGCTCGCGCAGCCGCCGGTCGAGCTCGGTCAGCCGGCCCTGCTCCAGCAGGGCGGCCGACGCCTCCGCCGTCCCGGGAAAGCCGGCTGCGACGGCGCGCTGCTCGGCGGCGGCCCGGGCCTCCTCGGCGGCGGTGCGGGCGCGGCGCTCCTCCTCGGCGGCGGCGACGGCGGCCTCGCAGCGGGCGGCCTCCGCGGTGAGCCGCGCGACGCGGGCCGGCAGGTCGCGGTCCTCCCCGCGGGCGGCGTCCAGGCGGGCGGCCAGCTCGGCGTGCGCCTGCGCGCGGGCGTCGTGCTCGGCGGTGACCCGCTGCAGCGTCTCGCGGTCGGCGGCCAGCGCCGTGGCGGCGGCGTCGCGCCGCTGCTCGGCCGCCGCCAGCTCGCGGCGGGCGGGCTCCACCCCGCGGGCCAGCGCGGCCACCTCGGCGCGCTCGGCCGCCGCGGCGGCCGCCCGCCCGGCCACCTCGGCGGCCGGCAGCTCCCCGGCCTGCGCGCGCAGCACGGCGAGCTGCCGCTCCAGCTCCTCGGCCGCCCGGCCGGCGGCGGTGCGCCGCTCGTCGGCGGCGTCGACGGCCGCGCGGGCGTGCTCCTCGTCGTCGGCGGTGACCGCCGGGCCGGCCGGCACCGCGGGGCGCGGGTGCGCGGTCGAGCCGCAGACGGGGCAGTCGGCGCCCTCGGTCAGCCCGGCGGCGAGCTCGGCGGCCATGCCCTCGAGCCGGGCGGTGCGCACCTCGACCAGCCGCTCGCGCGCCTCCAGCCAGTCCAGCCGGGCGGCGTCGGCGGCCTTGGCGGCGCGGTCGAGCCGGCCGGTGACCTCCGCGGCGCGGGTGGCCGCCTCCAGCGCGGCGCGGGCGGCCTCGTCGGCGGCGGTGACGCCGGGAAGGCGGGCGGCGGCGGCCTGCGCGGCGTCGAGCCGGGCCTGCGCCGCGGCCACGCGGGCGGGCTCCTCCTCGACCGCCCGGGCGCCGGCGGCGACCCGGTCGCCGAGCCGTCCGGCCTCGCGGGCCAGGCGCGCGACCTCGGCGGCCAGCTCCGCGGCGCGGTCGGCCTCGGGCAGCAGCGTCCGCACCGCGGCGGCGGCGTCGCGCAGCTCCCGCGCCGGCTCCGGGCCGGCCGGGCGCCCCCCGGAGACCGCGGCCCAGGCGGCGTCGGCGGCCTCCCGGCCGGCGGCGGCGCGCTCGGCGGCGCGGGCGGCGCGCCCGGCGGCGTCCAGCACGTCGCGCAGCACCTCGGCGCGGCGGCCGGCGTCGGCCCGGTCCCGCAGCGGTGCCAGCTCCGGCTCGCGGGCGGTGAGCCGCTCCAGCTCGGCGCGGGCCCGGTCGCGGCGGGCGTGCCGGTCGGCCAGCGCCCGGGCGGCGGCGAGCTCCGCCTCGGCCCGGGCGCTCGCGGCGGCGGCGTCCTCGGCTTCGGCGGTCGCGCGGACCAGCCGCTCGGCCGCCCGGCCCCGCACCCCGGTCACCCAGGCGCCGACCGAGGCCCCGGGACGGGCGCCGACCAGCTCGGGGGCGAGCTCCTCGGGCACCTCGACGTCGGCGATCTGGGCGACGCGGTGCAGCAGCGTGCTCACCCGGTGCCGGTCGGCGCGCAGCTCCTCCTCGGCGGCCCGCCGCTCCCCGGCCAGCCAGTCCTCGGCGCGGGCGAACCGGTCGACGTCGAACAGCGTGCGCAGCAGCCGGCCGCGGTCCTCGGGCTCGGCGCGCAGGAACCGGGCGAAGTCGCCCTGGGGCAGCAGCACCACCTGGCAGAACTGCTCCGCCGACAGGCCCAGCCGCACCCGCAGGTACTCCGAGCCCTCGTCGATGCGGGTGCTCACCGGCTCCCAGCCGTCGGCCGCCCGGCGCTGCACGATGAGCTTCGCCTGCTCGGTGGTCTCGCCGGTGCCGCGCTTCTTCGGCCGGGTCTGCTCCGGGCGGCGGATCACCAGCAGCCGCTCGCCGGCGAGGGTCAGCTCGCAGGAGACCTCGGTGCGGGTGGCCGCGTCGGCGTGGTCGCTGCGCAGCCGGCGGGCCTCGCCGCGGGCGCCCGGGACGGTGCCGTAGAGCGCGAAGACCACGGCGTCGAGCAGCGTGGTCTTGCCGGCGCCGGTGGGGCCCCAGAGCAGGAACAGCCCGTCGCGGGCCACCTCGTCGACCCGGACGGTCTCGGTGCCGGCGAAGGGGCCGAAGGCGGTGAGGGTGAGGGTGTGCAGCCTCACCGGGCGAGCTCCTCGCGGCCCGCGGCGCCCAGCGCCCGGGCCAGCAGGTCGCGCTCGGCGGCCGTGACGCCCACCCCGCCGCGGACGTGCGCGACGAACTCCCCCGCGACGTCCAGGTCGTCCCGGCCGCGCAGCCGCTCCTGGTAGCTGCGGCCGTCGCCGCCGCCGGTGCCGCCGACCCACTCCAGGTGCACGCAGTGCGCGAACCGGGTGCGCAGCGCGCGCATCGGGTCGGCCGGGCGGACGGGGTCGGTGAGCCGGGCGGACACCCAGGCCTCCTCGGCGGCGGTGTGGGCGGGGTCGGCGAGCAGGTCGTCGAGGGCGCCGGTGAGCACCGTCAGCGGCCGGGGGGCCGGCAGCGGCACGGACCGGACGCCGGCCAGCCCGCCGGCGTCGAGGTCGACCAGCCACACCTGCTTGTCCTGCCCGGCCTCGCCGAAGGAGTACCCCAGCGGGGAGCCGCTGTAGCGCATCCGGTCGCTCAGCGTCTGCGGGCGGTGCAGGTGCCCCAGCGCCACGTAGTCGACGCCGTCGAACACCGGCGCCGGCACCACGTCCACCCCGCCGACGCAGATGTCGCGCTCGCTGTCGCTGGCCACCCCGCCGCCGACGAAGGCGTGCGCGAGCACCACCGAGCGGGCGCCGGGGCGGAGGAACAGGTCGGCGCGCACCCGGTCCATCGCCGCCCGCAGGACGCCCTCGTGGCTGCGCGCGTCCGGCACGCCGAGCTCGTGCCGGGCGATCTCCGGCTCGAGGTAGGGCAGCCCGTAGACGGCGACCTCGCCGTGCCGGTCGGCCAGCAGCACCGGCTCGTCCAGCCGCCCGGTCTCGGCGCGGACGTGCAGCCCGGCCTTGGTCAGCAGCGAGGAGAAGGTGCCCAGCCGCCGCGCCGAGTCGTGGTTGCCGGGGGTGAGGACCACCGTGGCGCCGGCGCCGACCAGGCGGCCGACCACCCGGTCGAGGACCGCCTGCGCGTCGGCCGAGGGCACCGCCCGGTCGTAGACGTCACCGGCCACGACGACGGCGTCGGCGCCCTCCTCGGCCACGACCCGGGCGAGCCCGGACAGCACCGCCTCCTGCTCGGCGAGCAGGTCCGCCCCGTGCAGCGACCGCCCGATGTGCCAGTCCGAGGTGTGCAGCAGTCGCATGGGCGCGCAGGGTAGGTCGGGGGTACGACAGGAACGGGACTGCCGGCTCAGGCGCCGACGCGCTGCGACGGGAGCGGGGCGTCCGCGGACCCGGCGGCCGCCTCGGCGTCGCCGTCCGCAGGCCCCTGCTGGGGCGACGCCTCGGGCGTCGCGGGCAGGTCGGTCCCGGCCGCCGCCGACGCCGGCTCCCGGCGGAGGCGGGTCCAGCGCCCGGGGCCGCGGTGGCGCAGCCACAGCCGGCTCGGCTCCTCGACGTACCGGTAGACCAGGTGCGCCACGACGAGGGCGGCCAGCAGCAGGTGCGGGACGAGCAGGGTGCCCAGGCCGCTGCCCGGGCCGATCGCCGGGTACCAGCCCATGTGCGTCCAGGCGATCTCGAACAGCGGCACGTGGACCAGGTAGAGGCTGTAGGAGATCCGCCCCCCGTGCACGAGCGGCTGCCACGACAGCGCCCGGCTCAGCCCGCGGCGGGACAGCGCCAGCGAGGCGACGAGGACCGGGAAGAACACCACGACGACGCCGCCGAACTCACCGGCGCCCTGGCCGCGCCACCAGCCCCACCAGAGCCCGACGAGGACCTCCACGACGACCAGCACGGCGACCACGGCCGCGATCCGCTCGACGCGCGGGGTGACCCGGATCCGCCGGACGGCGAGGCAGGTGAACGCACCGGCCAGGAAGCCCGCGCCGATGCGCAGCAGCCAGCTCCACGGGAAGTAGGCCTCGCCGGTGGCGTAGCAGTGCAGGGCGAACGGCAGCATGCAGGCGACGGCGAGCAGGCCGGTGACGACCGGGGGCAGCCGGCGCAGGCGCCACAGCACCAGCACGGTGAGCGGGAACAGCGTGTAGGCCAGCCACTCGGCGCTGATCGACCAGGCCGCGCCCACCCAGGACGAGCCGTCGAAGTAGGGCTGGTGCCACAGCTGCACCATGGCCAGCTGCTCCAGCCACGAGGAGACGGTGACGTCGGGCTGCACCGTCTGCCAGACGAGGAAGGGGTCGTCGGTGCGGCTGGCCTTGTAGAGGATCCAGCCGCCGAACACCGTGGTGACCAGCGCGTACACGGGCCAGACGCGGCAGAAGCGCGCCCACCAGAAGGCCACCGTGCGCCGGGTGGAGGGCCGCGGGCCGAGCTTGTCGAGGTAGGTCAGCGTGACGACGAAGCCACTGAGCACGTAGAAGAGGTCCACGCCCAGTGCCCCGGTGTGGACCAGGGGCTGCAGCGGCTCCCACACCGCGCGGTAGGCGTCGCCCGGCGTGAACCAGAAGTGGAAGACGACCACCCACAGCGCCGCGACGATGCGCAGCCCGGTCAGCGAGCGGATCTCACCACCACCGCCGACCACGGGCGCTGCGGCAGCCGACGGTCCGAGGGCAGGCGGGACCGACTCGGATCGATGTGACACGGAACCACCAAACCGTCGGAGGGTGCTGTCCAGCGCTTGCACAGGCCACGGTACGGCCGGTCTCCGCAACGCCCTCGAGCCGAAAAGCGACGAAGCTCCCGAGATCAGGTTGGCAGGGGCCGCCAGTCGTGCCCGGGCACGGTCACCACGTGTCCCACCCGGGGCCGTCGTCCGCCCCGTCCTCCCACGCGCGCGGGGCCGTCGTCACGGCGGCGCGGTCGTCCTCGTCGACCAGGGTGGCGAGCAGCCGCTGCACCTCGTCGATGGCGGGGACCCGCTCGAGCACCACCGGGCCGCCCTCCCCGGCGGTCTCGACGGTCAGCGTCCCGGACCGCACGACCCGCTGCCGCAGCGTCTGCCGGGACGTGACGTCGGTGACGCGCGACAGCGGCACGTCCCGGCCGCGGCGGGACAGGACGCCCGAGCGGACCAGCAGCCGGTGCGTGGTGACGACCAGGTGGGTGGTGCGCCAGCGGAGCACCGGCCGCAGCACGAGGACCGCCAGGGCGACCAGGACGGCGCCCAGCAGGACCATCCGCAGCACGCCCTGCTGGCGGCCCGCGGGGACGAGGGCCGCCAGGTAGGAGCCGGCGCCCACGACGGCGAGGAGCGCGACCACGGGCCAGAACAGCGTCGTCCAGTGCGGGTGCAGGTGGACGACGACCTCCTCGTCGTCGGCCAGCAGCCTGTCGGGGTAGGGCACCCGGCCAGGATGACCGAGCGCGGAGCGCGCGTCAGGCTCCGGCGGGGCGTGTCCGGACGTGCTGCACGTCTCCGCTGGCCAGCTCCACCGTGCCGTCGTCGGTGCGGACCACCAGGCGGCCGTCCCAGTCGACGGCGGTCGCGGTGCCGGCCAGCGTCGAGCCGTCGGGCAGCGTGACGGCGACCTCGGCGCCGACCGTCGAGCACCGGGCGAGGTAGTCCGCGGCCAGGCCGGTGGCGACCGGGTCGCCGAGTGCCGCCGTCCAGGCGGTGTAGCGCCGCTCGAGCGCCCGGAGGTAGGCCAGCAGGACCGGCCCGCGGTCCACCGGGGCGCCGGTGACCAGCGTCAGTGACGACCCGGTGGGCGGCAGCTCCTCCCGGCGGGTGCCGACGTTGAGACCGGTGCCGACGACGACCGCGGTCCCCACCCCCTCGGCCAGGATCCCGGCGAGCTTGGCGCCGTCGGCGGCGAGCAGGTCGTTGGGCCACTTGAGCGAGGTCCGCACGCCGGTGACCTCGCCGACGGCCTCGGCCAGCGCCACACCGGTGAGCAGCGGCAGCCAGCCGCGGCGGGCGGCCGGGACGTCGGGCCGCAGGAGCACCGAGACGGTCAGCCCGGCCCGCGGCGGGGAGGCCCAGGTCCGGTCGAGCCGGCCCCGCCCGGCGGCCTGGTGCTCGGCGACGAGGACGGCGCCCTCGGGCACGTCGTCGTCGGCGGCCCGCTCGGCGAGGACCGCGTTGGTGGAACCCACCTCCTCGACCACCTCCAGCGAACGCCACAGCCGGCTGTCCCTGGTGAGGGCGGCCTGCAGCGCCGCGGCGTCGAGCGGGGGGCGGTCGAGCTCCGACCAGCGGGCGGAGGGCGCGTCGGGCACTCCCCTACGCTACGGGCCGTGAGTGCGGCTGAACTGGAGAGCGCCGGCGACCACGTCCCCGGCGACGTCGACATCCACACGACCGCCGGCAAGCTGGCGGACTTCGAGCGCCGCGTCCAGGAGGCCACGCACGCCGGCTCCGAGCGGGCGGTCGAGAAGCAGCACGCAGCGGGCAAGATGACCGCCCGCGAGCGGATCGAGGCGCTGCTGGACCCGGGCTCGTTCACCGAGCTCGACGAGTTCGCCCGCCACCGCTCCACCAACTTCGGCATGGACGCCCGGCGCCCCTTCGGCGACGGCGTCGTCACCGGCTACGGGACGGTCGACGGCCGCCCGGTGTGCGTGTTCTCCCAGGACGTGACCGTCTTCGGCGGCAGCCTCGGCGAGGTCTACGGCGAGAAGATCGTCAAGGTCCTCGACCTGGCCGTCCGCAACGGCTGCCCGGTGATCGGGATCAACGAGGGCGGCGGCGCGCGCATCCAGGAGGGCGTGGTCTCCCTCGGCCTCTACGGCGAGATCTTCCGGCGCAACGTGCACGCCTCCGGCGTCATCCCGCAGATCTCGCTGGTCATGGGCGCCGCGGCCGGCGGGCACGTCTACTCCCCCGCGCTCACCGACTTCGTCGTGATGGTCGACCAGACCAGCCAGATGTTCATCACCGGGCCCGACGTCGTGAAGACCGTGACCGGCGAGGACGTCACGCTCGAGGAGCTCGGCGGCGCCCGCACGCACAACACCAAGTCGGGCGTCGCGCACTACCTGGCTGAGGACGAGGCCGACGCGCTCGACTACGTCAAGGCGCTGCTGTCCTACCTGCCGAGCAACAACCTCGACCCGCTGCCGGCCGTCGAGGTGGCCCCGGCCGACACGACGCCGGACGGCGTCTCCGAGGAGGACCACGAGCTCGACACGGTCGTCCCCGACTCGCCGAACACCCCCTACGACATGCACACCGTCATCGAGCACGTGCTCGACGACGGTGAGTTCCTCGAGGTGCAGGCGCTGTTCGCGCCGAACATCGTGGTCGGGTTCGGCCGGGTCGAGGGCCGGCCGGTCGGCGTCGTGGCCAACCAGCCCACCCAGTTCGCCGGCACGCTGGACATCGACGCCAGTGAGAAGGCGGCCCGCTTCGTGCGCACCTGCGACGCCTTCAACGTCCCGGTGCTCACCTTCGTCGACGTCCCGGGCTTCCTCCCCGGGACGTCGCAGGAGTGGGAGGGGATCATCCGCCGCGGCGCGAAGCTGATCTACGCCTACGCCGAGGCCACGGTCCCGAAGATCACGGTCATCACGCGCAAGGCCTACGGCGGCGCCTACGACGTCATGGGCTCCAAGCACCTCGGCGCCGACCTGAACCTCGCCTGGCCGACCGCGCAGGTCGCCGTCATGGGCGCCCAGGGCGCGGTGAACATCCTGTACCGGCGGGAGCTGGCCGACGCCCCGGACGCCGACGCCCGCCGCGCGGAGCTCATCACCGAGTACGAGGACGCGCTGCTGTCGCCCTACATCGCGGCCGACCGCGGGTACGTGGACCAGGTGATCCGCCCCTCGGAGACCCGCATCGAGATCACCAAGGCGCTGCGGCTGCTGGCCAACAAGCGCCAGACGCTGCCCCCGAAGAAGCACGGGAACATCCCCCTGTGAGTGGGCATCCCCCTGTGAGCGAGGAGCAGCGCCCGCTGCTGAGAGTGGTCCGCGGCGAGCCGACCGACGAGGAGCTCGCCGCCCTCACCGTCGTCGTGGCCGCGCTCGCGCAGCGCCGGCCGCGGCGGCGCCCGACCCCGGTCGGGGCGTGGGCGAGCCGAGCCGACGCGCACCGGCAGCCGCTGCAGCCCGGCCCCGGCGCCTGGCGCGCGTCCGGGAGGTACGCATGAGTGACATCCGCCGGCTGGTGCTCGCCTCGGCGTCGCCGGCCCGGCTGGCGCTGCTGCGCCAGGCCGGCCTCGCGCCCGAGGTCGTGGTCAGCGACGTCGACGAGACCACCGTGACGGCGCCGCGCGTCGCCGAGCAGGTCGCGCTGCTGGCGTCGGCCAAGGCGTCGGCCGTCGCACGGCACCAGGACGACGCCCTGGTGGTGGGCGCGGACTCGCTGCTGGAGTTCCGCGGTCAGCCGATGGGCAAGCCGGCCGACGCCGCCGAGGCGCGGGAGCGCTGGCGGCGGATGTCCGGGCGCTCGGGCGTGCTGCACACCGGGCAGGCGCTGCTCGACGTCCGCGGTGGCGCGGTCGAGTCCCGCGACGTCGTCGTCACCTCGACCGTCGTGTACTTCGCCACCCCGACGCCCGCGGAGGTCGAGGCCTACCTGGCCACCGGCGAGCCGCTGGCGGTCGCGGGCGCGTTCACCCTCGACGGCCTCGGCGCCCCGTTCGTGCGCCGGGTCGAGGGGGACCCGGCGTCGGTGGTCGGGCTGTCGCTGGCCGCGCTGCGGGAGCAGCTGCGCCGCCGCGGGCTGACGGTCACCGACCTCTGGCGGCGCTGACCTCGGCTCCGCACCGACCTCAGCTCCGCACGAGGTCGTGCACGACGGCGCCGGAGACGACCGGCAGCCGCTCCAGCGCACGCTCGGCCCGGGCGGCCCACGCGGGCAGCGGCGGGGTGCCGCTCGGGACGACGAACATCCGCTCCCGCCCGCGCAGCCGCCAGCCCGCCTGCCCGGCCACCCGGAGGAAGCGGCCCGGCGGGAAGGTCCGCTCCCCGGGGGTCAGGACGTGGTACAGCCAGACCCAGGGGTGCTGGCGGTTGGGCTCCATCGCGCGCCAGCGGCCGCCGGGCCGGGTGGCGCGGGCGAGCTCGCGGGTCACCCGCTGCCCGTCGACGACGTGGTGCAGCGTGTCGACGGTGAGCACGAGGCCGGCCCAGCGGTCGGGCACCACCGCGCCGAGGTCCTCGCCGGCGCCCACCTCGAAGCGCACGTTGCCCAGCCCGTCCCGGTGGGCGCGCTCCCGGGCGTAGTCCACGTAGGCGTCCAGCGGCTCGACGCCGAGGAAGGTGCGGTCGGGGTGCCGTGCGGCGAGGGCGCGCAGCAGCGTCCCCGTCCCCGACCCCAGCTCGAGCACCGGCCCGGGGGTCGCGCGCACGACCTCGTCGAAGTAGTCGTGCCGGCGCAGGGCCATGTGCCCCCAGGCGCGCAGGTCGTCGTAGCCGCCGGGGTCCCCGTCGAAGCCCGCGTTGAGCGGCGCGGCCGGCCGGCTCGTGTCCCGCGTCACCCGCGTCACCCTAGCCCCGTCCGCCCGGTCCCCGGGGGCGCCGGGACACACGTGCACAACGGGTGCCGCTGGACTTGGGCACAAACCACCAGCAGGTCCTCCGGCGACACACGGTGGCGTTCCAGCATCGGAGAGTAACGATCCGGTTACCGTCCCCGCCGTGGAGTTGAGGACGGGGACGACGGCGACGGCGACGGGGCGGACCGGCCGGCCGAGGCTGGACAGCGTCCAGGTCATGCGGGGCGTCGCGGCCGTCGTCGTCGTCTTCGCCCACGCGGTGGACCTGGTCCTGCTGAACCCGGCGCTCGGGCAGTCGCGGATCATCCCGCTGGGCCACCTCGAGAACTTCGGCGCCATCGGCGTCGACCTGTTCTTCGTCATCAGCGGTTTCGTCATGGCGCTCTCGGTCGCCGGGTCGTCGGGAGCGGCTGCAGCGCGGCGCTTCCTCGTCCTGCGCTGGCTGCGGATCGCGCCGCCCTTCCTCGCCGCGTGCGCGCTGTTCATCTGCCTGCAGGCCTTCGCCGGCGAGCCGCACCCGCTGCCCTGGCGGGCGCTGGCCAACGCGGTCCTGTTCGTGCCGGTGGCGGACGCGCAGCACTACACCGTCCCGGTCATCGACGTCGGCTGGACGCTGTCGTTCGAGTTCACCTTCTACCTGGCCGTCGCCGCCCTCGTTGCCCTCGGGCTGGCGCGGCGGCCGGGGCTGCTCGTGGCCCTGATCGTCGTGGCGGTCGGTCTCGGCGCGTGGCTGCAGCCCGGGCACCTGCTGCTCAGCTGGGCGACCAACCCGATCCTGCTCGAGTTCGCCCTCGGCATCGTCGCCTACCAGCTGTGGGTGACCGGGCTGCTCGACCGGGTCCGCCCGCTGTGGTGGGCCCTGGGCGCCGTGGGCGCCGGGGTGCTGGCCACCGAGCTCGTGGTCGGCTTCGGCACCGTCTCCGAGGCGTGGACGGTCCTCGACGCCAGCGGCAGCGCCCGGCGCGTCCTGCTCTGGGGCCTGCCGCTGTTCCTGCTCTTCCTGGCGCTGGTCCCGCTGGGCCGGACCCGCGGGACCGGCCGCGCCGGCCGGCTCGCCCGGACCCTGGGCGACACCAGCTACTCGCTGTACCTGGTGCACATGCCGGTGTTCCTCGTCCTGGGCGCCGCCCTCCGCCGCTCCGGCCTGTCGCTGCCGGTCGCCGACCTGGTCCTGGTGGCCGCCGTCGCCGTCGCCGTCACCGCGGGCGTGCTGTTCCACCGCTGGGTCGAGAAGCCGGTCAACGCCGCGGCACGCCGGTGGGCCACCGAGCGCCGTCCCGACGCACCGCCGGTCGCGGCGGCCGCCCCCGTGCCCGGCCACGCGACCACCCGGCTGCCGCGGGTCGACGTCCCGGCGCCGCCGCACCGCTCCCCCGTCGCCGCGAGCGGCCACGGGTCCGGCCTCTCGCTCCCCGCCGTCCCCCTGCCGGTCCACCGGCAGGCCTCCGGCCGGCACGCGGTGCCGGTGACCCGGTGACCGTGCCCCGGCCGCCGGAGCGGGCCCGCCGCGTCGTCCCGGCGCCGTCGAGGACCCGCCTGCGGCGCCACCTGCGTCTGCCGCTGGTCGTGGCGCTCGTCGTCGCGGGCGTCCTCGGCATCGGCTGGGCGGCCCGGGCCGACCACCTGCAGGACCGTGTGGCCGCCGGCAGCACCTTCGCCGCCGACCGGGGCACCACGATCGGCATCGCGCTCCTCGACCGGGCCACGGGCCAGTACCGGGACAACGGCGGCATCGCCCACCAGCACTTCTACTCCGCCTCGGTGATGAAGGTCTTCATCGCCGACAGCCTGCTGCGGCGGCGCGACCTCGGGCAGATCGCCCTCAGCGGCACCGACCTCGCCGACATGTCGCGCATGCTGCGGTCGTCGGACAACGCGCCGGCCAACCGCTTCTGGGTCGCCTTCGGGCAGAACGGGATCGTCACCGACGTCGCGGCCCGGTACGGCATGGCCGAGACCGCCGGCACGACGAACCTGCGGTACTGGGGCAACGTCCGCATCACCGCCCACGACACGGCCGTCTACTACCAGCGCCTGCTGGACGGCACCGGCGGCCTGTCCCCCGCCTCCACCCGCTGGCTCGTCGACGAGCTGCGGGCCTCCACGCCCGACGGCACCGACGGCTACCACCAGTGGTTCGGCCTCCGCGACGGCCTGCCCGGCGAGGCCGTCATCGGCCAGAAGCAGGGCTGGATGTGCTGCGTGGAGGGGCAGGTCTTCCGCCACTCGACCGGCTTCGTCGGCCCGGACGGCCGCTACGTCGTCGTCGTGCTGACCCGCGAGCCCTCCGGCCTGGGCGCGGCGCACGCCGACGCCTCGATCACCGGCGCCGTCGCCCGCATGTTCCCCGAGGGCCGCATCCCCCGGGTGCAGAACGCCATCGCCGACACCTGGACCCGCCTCGGCGGCGCCGCCGGCGCCCTCGGCATGCCGGTCGACGACGAGCGCGCGGTCGCCGACGGGCGCGGCGCCTTCCAGTACTTCGACCGCGGCGCGGTCTACTGGTCCGGTGCGACCGGTGCGCACGCCGTGGTGAACGGCAACCTCGCCGCGTGGATCGCGCAGGGCTACGAGCGGGGCCCGCTGGGCTACCCGGTCACCGACGAGCTCCCCACGGCCGACCGGCGCGGCGCCTTCAACTGGTTCGAGCACGGCGCCGTGTACTGGTCGGCGGCCACCGGCTCCCACTGGGTGGTGAACGGCATCGCCGAGGCGTGGGTGCGCCAGGGCTACGAGCAGGGCCCGCTGGGCTACCCGGTCACCGACGAGCTGGCCACCGCCGACCGCAGCGGGGCCTTCACCTGGTTCCAGGACGGCGCGGCGTACTGGTCGGCGTCGAGCGGGACGCACTGGATGACCGGCCCGGTCCTCGACGCCTGGATCCGCCAGGGCTACGAGCAGGGGCCGCTGGGCTACCCGGTCACCGACCCGCTGACCACCGCCGACCGGCAGGGCCGCTTCGGCTGGTTCCAGGACGGCGCCGTCTACTGGTCGGCGTCGAGCGGGGCGCACTGGCTCACCGGCCCGATCCTCCAGGCGTGGATCGCGCAGGGCTACGAGCAGGGCCCGCTGGGCTACCCCCTCAGCGACCCGCAGACGGTCGCCGGGGGCACGCAGGTGAGCTTCCAGGGCGGCACGCTCCTCCTCGACCGGGCCACCGGGCAGGTCCGCCCGGTCCCCGCCGTGGCCACGGCGGCGGCGCAGCCCGCCCCGGCGGCGCCTGCGGCCCCCTCGACCACCGCGGCACCGACGACGCCCGCGGCGCCGACGACCTCCTCGGCACCGACGACGCCCGCGACACCGTCGGCTCCCCCGGCGCCGTCCGCGACCGCCACCCCGACGCCGACCGCCACCCCGACGGGGACGGCCGGCCCGGGGGCCGCCGGGTCCGCGACGACCGGAGCGGGCTCCGAGGTGCCCGCGACACCGTCGGGCAGCGGCACGGACGCCGCGGCCGGTGCACCGGCCGCCGGGAGCACCCCGTGACCGTGCGACGCCTGGCCCTCGCTCCGCTGCTGCTGCTCGCCCTCGCCGGCTGCACGGCCGACGGCGACGACGCGACGCCCGCCGGCTCCCCCGCGCCCGCCGCCGCCACCGTCCCGCCGGCCGCCGGCGCCGACGTCGCCGACGCGCTCGCCGCACTCCCCGCGGGGGCCGCCTCCGGCACCGTCGACGTCCGGTACCAGGGCCTCGGCCGGCTGGCCGGGCCGTTGACGGGCGCCTGCACCCACCCGGAGGCCGGACGGACGGCGGTCACCGGCTCGGTCGACACCGCGACCCTCGAGGTCGCCGCCGGTCCCGACGGCGTCGTCCTCACCGTCCTCGACGGCGACGTGGAGCAGCGGACGCCCCTGTCCGAGGGCGAGTACCGCGTGGACGGCCCCCGGCTCGTCGTGACCACGACCCTGCTCGGCCAGGACACCGGCGTCGGCGAGGTCGACCTCGACCTGCGCTGCGGCGGCTGAGCCCTCCCCTCCCCCGCCTGGGGCGGCCGGCCCTCCGGCTCCTGGGCACGACCGCGCCGGTGTCGGTCCCGTGTCCACCACGGACGGCGGGAGCCCGCCGGTCACCGCGGACCGGCGGGGCTCCCGCCCCGGCGAGGTGGCGTTCAGACCCGGGTGACGGCCCCCGACCGGTCGGCCACCAGCGAGCCGCCCTGGAAGTCGACCCGCGTCCCCCCGGCGTACGCGTAGGGGTCGCTCACCGGGTAGCCGAGCGGGCCCTGCTCGTAGCCCTGCCGGATCCAGGCGTCCAGGACCGGGCCGGTCATCCAGTGGGTGCCGCTGGACGCCGACCAGTACGCCGCGCCGCGCTGGAACCAGGAGAACGCGCCGCGCCCGTCCGCGGTGGCCAGCTCGTCGGTCACCGGGTACCCGAGGGGGCCCTGCTCGTAGCCCTGCCGGACCCAGGCGTCGAGGATCCCGCCGGTCATCCAGTGGGTGCCGCTGGACGCCGACCAGTACGCCGCGCCGCGCTGGAACCAGGAGAACGCGCCGCGCCCGTCCGCGGTGGCCAGCTCGTCGGTCACCGGGTAGCCCAGGCGGCCCTGCTCGTAGCCCTGCCGGACCCAGGCGTCGAGGATCCCGCCGGTCATCCAGTGCGTCCCGCTCGGCGCCGACCAGTAGACCGCGCCGCGCTCGAACCAGGAGAAGGCCCCGCTGCGGTCGGCGGTGGCCACCTCGTCGGTGACCGGGTAGCCGAGCCGGCCGCGCTCGCGGCCGGTGGCCCACCAGGAGCGGGCGATGCCGTTGACCACCCAGTGGGCGCCGGTGGCCCCCGACCAGGCGACCGTGCCGCCCTCGAAGTCCTGCGTGGCGCCGCGGCCGTCGCCCACGGCGCGCTCGGCGCCGGTGGGCAGGCCGAGCAGCGAGGCCTGGCCGCCGGCCGCGTACCAGCTGTCGGCGACGGCGTTCTTCACCGGTGCGACGTTCACCATGATGTGCGGCGCCGCGTCCGGGCGCAGCCAGCGCATGAGGGTGACCAGGGCGTTGCGCTCGATCGAGACGCACCCGCCGGTCGCCGAGCTGTTGGCGACGTGGAGGAAGATCGCCGACCCCGCACCGGGCACCCGCGCGAGGTTGTAGCCGATGGTGACCGCGTAGTCGTAGACGGCGCCGGTCCGGTACAGGTTCTCGCTCGCCCCGCCGGGGCTGGCCGCCTGGCGGACGTGCGTGTTGTAGGTGGGCGAGCTCGGGTTGCCGTCCCACCAGTCGAGCTCGTCGGTCTGGAAGTACGGCAGCGCGGTGCCCGGGTTCGGCTGGCGGCCGAAGCCACCGGTCAGCGGGTAGGTGCCGGCGGGCGTCACGGAGATCCCCTCGCGGGCCTGGCCGACACCGGCGGCACCCACGCGCGCGGGCACCGGCCCGAACACCAGGCGCCACCCGGACGCGGTCCGCTCCCACGCGCGCAGGCTGCCGGTCGTCGACGTCGCGGTGGGGACCTCCACCGTCACGAGCTGGGTCGCGTTCGCCGGCACCCAGGCGGCATCCGCCGGGTGCCCGGGCACGACGACCAGCACGGTCGCCAGCGCCGCCAGCGCCAGAGCGGCACACCACCCGCGGAGGCGCCGTCGCGCGGGGCGCACCGCCGGGTGCTCGTCTCGCAGACTCGCGGTCACGCTGTCATGGAAGCGCACGTCGCCGTCCCCGACGGGAGAGCAGCGACGGGTGGGAGCGCTGGGACCACGGAGTCGGCAGAGGACGGAACGGTCCACTCCCCGGGCCGACCGGTGGACCGCCGCTGCCCTGCCGGGAGGAGGCCGCCGTCGCCTGGCTACAGTCCGGGCGGTCCACGAACGAGGGAGTCGACCGGTGAAGAAGGTCCTGATCGCCAACCGCGGGGAGATCGCGGTCCGCGTCGCTCGTGCGTGCAGGGACGCCGGCCTGACCAGCGTCGCGGTCTACGCCGAGCCCGACCGGGACGCCCTGCACGTGCGCGTCGCCGACGAGGCCTTCGCCCTGGGCGGGACGACGCCCGGCGACTCCTACCTGGTCATCGAGAAGATCATCGACGCCGCGGAGCGCTCCGGCGCCGACGCCGTCCACCCCGGCTACGGCTTCCTGTCGGAGAACGCCGACTTCGCCCGGGCCGTCCTCGACGCCGGGCTCACCTGGATCGGCCCCTCCCCCGAGTCGATCGTCGCCCTCGGGGACAAGGTCGCCGCGCGGCACATCGCCACCAGGGCCGGCGCGCCGCTGGTGCCCGGGACCCAGGACCCGGTCTCCGGCGCCGACGAGGTGCTGGCCTTCGCCCGGGAGCACGGCCTGCCGGTGGCGATCAAGGCCGCGTTCGGCGGTGGCGGGCGCGGCCTGAAGGTCGCCCGCACCGAGGAGGAGATCCCGCACCTGTTCGACTCCGCCGTCCGCGAGGCCGTGTCGGCCTTCGGCCGCGGCGAGTGCTTCGTCGAGCGGTTCCTCGACAAGCCGCGGCACGTCGAGGCGCAGGTCCTGGCCGACACGCACGGCAACGTGGTCGTCGTCGGCACCCGCGACTGCTCGCTGCAGCGGCGCAACCAGAAGCTGGTCGAGGAGGCCCCGGCGCCGTTCCTCACCGACGAGCAGCGGGCGCGCATCCACGAGTCGGCCAAGGCGATCTGCCGGGAGGCCGGGTACCACGGCGCCGGCACCGTCGAGTACCTCGTCGGCGTCGACGGCTCGATCTCCTTCCTCGAGGTGAACACCCGCCTGCAGGTGGAGCACCCGGTCAGCGAGGAGACCAGCGGCATCGACCTGGTGCGCCAGCAGTTCCGCATCGCCGAGGGGCTGCCGCTGGAGATCACCGAGGACCCCGCCCCGCGCGGGCACAGCATCGAGTTCCGGATCAACGCCGAGGACGCCGGCCGCAACTTCATGCCGGCCCCCGGCCCGGTGACCCGGCTGGAGATCCCGCAGGGCCCGGGCGTGCGCTGGGACTCCGGCGTCGAGACCGGCGGCGAGGTGGCCGGCGCGTTCGACTCGATGCTGGCCAAGCTGATCGTCACCGGCGCCAGCCGCGAGGAGGCGCTGCAGCGCGCCCGCCGCGCGCTGGACGAGCTGGCCGTCGAGGGCATGCCGACCGTCGTCCCGTTCCACCGCGCGGTGGTCCGCGACGAGGCGTTCACCGGCGAGCCCTTCACCGTGCACACCCGCTGGATCGAGACCGAGTGGGACAACCGGGTCCAGCCGTACGGCGCCGCGCCGGCCGGAGCCGAGGAGGAGGCGTCGCGGCAGACCGTCGTCGTCGAGGTCGGCGGGCGGCGGCTGGAGGTCTCCCTGCCCGCCGGGCTGGCCGCGGGCGGCGGGGCGCCGGTGGCCGCCGGTGGCGGGGCCAAGCCGCGCAAGCGGGGCTCGGGCCACGGCGGCTCCGCGGTGTCCGGCGACTCCCTGACCTCGCCGATGCAGGGCACGATCGTCAAGGTCGCCGTCGACGAGGGCGACACGGTCGAGGCCGGTGACCTCGTCGTCGTCCTCGAGGCGATGAAGATGGAGCAGCCCCTCACCGCGCACAAGGCGGGCACCGTGACCGGCCTGTCGGCCGAGGTCGGCGCCACCGTCACCAGCGGTGCGGTCATCTGCACCATCGCCGACGCCGAGGGGTCGACGGCCTGACCGCCCTCCCCCACGCGTACGACGGCCCGGCGGGATCCCCGCCGGGCCGTCGTCGTCAGCGGGTGAGGACCACCTGGGTGCCGGCCCAGGGCGACCAGGTCACCCGGCCACCCTCGAAGCTCTGCGCGCACTCGCTGCGGCAGGTCATCGTCGACACCGGGTAGCCGAGCCGGCCGGTCTCCCAACCCAGCCCCGCCCAGGCGCCGCGGATCGCGCCGCCGACGGCGTTGGTGCCGGTACCCGGGGACCAGTAGACCGAGGAGTCGGCGGCGAAGTGCTGGCCGCACCCGCCGCGGACCATGCCGCACCACATCTCCGTCGTCGGCAGACCCAGCCCCTGGGTGGTGCGCCGGAAGAACCAGTACTCGCCGATCCCGCCGAACAGGCCGTGCGTGCCCGTGGCACCCGACCAGGTCACCCGTCCGCCCTCGAAGGCCTGGAGGCAGTACCCGTCCGTGCAGGTCATGTCGCTGCGCGGGTAGCCGAGGGGACCCCGCTCCCAGCCCTGCCCGGTCCAGTAGCCGCGGATCGCCCCGGAGACGGCCTGCGCGCCGGTGGCCGGGGACCAGTAGATCGAGCCGCCCTGGAACTGCTGCCCGCAGCCGCCGCGCGGCAGGCCGCAGACCATCTCCGTCGTCGGCATGCCGATCCCCTGGGAGTGCCAGGTGACGAACCACCGCTGGGCGATGGCACCGCCCGTGCCGTGGGTGCCGGTGACCGCCGTCCAGGCCACGACGCCGCCCTCGAAGTACTGCGTACAGCGCCCGTCGACGCAGCTCATGTCGCCGGTGGCGTAGCCGAGCCAGCCCCACTCCCAGCCCGTCCCGGCCCAGTAGCCGCGGATGCCGCCGGTCACCGCGTGCGCGCCGGTGGCCGGGGACCAGTAGATCGAGCCGCCCTGGAACTGCTGCCCGCAGCCGCCGCGCACCAGGCCGCAGACCATGTCACCCACCGGGTAGCCCATCACGCCGGCGAGGCCGTCGGCGTGGATCCACTGCTGGAGGATCGCGCCCTCGAGCACCCGTGCCCCGGTGGCCGGGGACCACGTGACCACGCCGCCCACGAAGGAGCGGGCGCAGCCGCCGTCGCGCAGGTCGCACTGCTCGGGGCCCACGGGCGCGCCGAGGCGGCCGCCGTCGCCCCCGAGGTCGCGGTGCAGGACCGTGATCGGGCTGTCGGCCGACGGCACCGGGACACCGCGCAGCACGCTGACCGCCGCGCCCGTCGCCGTCGCGCTCGAGACCCGGATGGCGAGGCCGCCGACGGTCACCTCCCCGCCCGCGGGCAGCACGGTCTGCTCGTCGGCGTCCCACCCCGCCTGCGCCGACGGGGTGGCGTCGAGCAGCACGGAGGTGTCACTGCGCGGACCGGGCCCGTCGACGTGCACGAGCACCCCGGGCTCGAAGCCGTACCCGGTCCCCGGGTCGAGCCAGGCGTCCTGGCCGACGGCGGCCCGGTACTCCAGCCAGTAGCGGACGCCGTCGTTCCCGACCAGGGACAGCACCCGGGTGCCGCTGCGGCCGCCGAGCGGCGACAGCCACCAGCTGCCGCCCTGGTCCGCCGCGGTGGAGCTCGCCGTCGCCGAGGAGGGCAGGAAGCCCAGCCTGGCGGCGTGCGGGGCGTTGAGCGAGCCGACCTCGTTCCACGAGACGCCCATGACGTCGTACCAGTCCCCGTAGGACACGGTCCGGCACGTGCCGGTCTCGACGGCACCGTCGCACTGCACCGCCGAGGCGTGGCCGAGGCCGAAGTTGTGGCCGAGCTCGTGGGCGATGACCGAGGTCCGGACGCCGCGGACGTAGAGGGACCCGCCGGCGCCGGGCGCGGAGCCGACCTGGGCCAGGCCGTAGGCGCACGACGGCATGCCGGCCGGGTAGCCGGGGACGTAGAGCATCAGGTGCCGCCCGGGACCGGCGGTCCAGCCGATCTCGCCGGCGACCGCGGTCCACATGGCCGAGGACGTGTCACAGACCGCGGTCGTGGAGACCCACGTCTCCCGGCCGGCGGTGGCGTGGATGCGCACCGCGCCGTCGCTCTGGGTCTCCCAGAAGTCCGCGACCGGCCCGTTCACCTCGTCGACGACCTGCTGCACCGTGGTGGCGTCCGGGGACGTCCCCTTCGGCGCCACCAGGACGACGGTGACCTCGTTGGTGTACGGCGCCGAGGCGGGGGCCACCGGTGCGGCCTCCGCGGGCGCCACGACCTCCGCGTCGAGGACCTCGTGCACCGGCTCGGCACCCGCGGGCGCACCCGGCTCGGCGGGCACCTCCTCACCCAGGGTCACCTCGACGGTCGCGCCGACGGGGACGTCGTCGACGTCCCCGGTGTCCACGCGGACGCTCGTGCCGTCGGCCTCGGTCACCCAGCTGAGCAGGGCGTCCTCGGCGTGCTCGGCCGCCTCCTCCGGGTCCGCGTGCTCGGCCCAGGCCTGGACCAGCTCGCCGACGACGGTGTCGCCGACGGCCGGCGCGTCGTCGGCGAGGGCCGGCCCCGTCCCCACCAGCGGGACGAGGACGGCGGTGAGGGCCGCGGCGGCGAGGACCCGCGGGCGGGGGGCGAGGTGCACGGACTACTCCTGGTCGTGGGCCGTCGGTCGCGGCACTGGCTCCTCCATCGGCGTGTCCGCGCGCGAACCGGACCCCTCCCGGGAGGGGGATCAGCCGCGGCGCAGGCGCGGGAGGACCCGCCGGGTGGCCAGCACGGTCCCGCCGAGACCGGCGACGCCGCCGGCCGCGATCGCGGGCGCCGCCCAGCCGCGGCCGGCGGGGTCCGTGGCGGCGGCCTCCGTGGCGGCTGCCTCGACCGGCGCCGCGGCGACCGGGGCGGGGTCCTCGGCCGCGGGCGCCGGGGCGACCGGCGCGACGGCGGGCGCCGGCGGCGCGGCCGGGGCGGCGGCGGGCGCCGGGGCGGCCGTCCCGGGGCTGCCGGCCAGGACCTGCGGCTCCGGGGCGGCCGGCGCGGGGGAAGGCGCGCCGGCCGCCACGGACGTGCGGACGACGGTCACCGTGGCGCCGGCCGGGGTGACCGCGTCGAGGGTGACGGTGAGCGTGCCGCCGGCGACGGCGACCGGAACGCCCGGCACCAGCGCCGTCTGCAGGTCGGCCTCCCAGCCGGCCGCGGCCGACGGGCTGCCGTCGAGCAGCAGCGAGGTGTCCGGCATGCCGTCGGCGCGGTGCAGCAGCACGCCGCTGTCGAGCCGGTACCGGTTGTCCGAGGCCAGCCACGCGTCGCGGCCGACGGCGGTGCGGTTCTCCAGCCAGTAGTCGGTGCCGGCGGCGTCGGTCAGGCGCAGCACGCGGGTGCCGGTGGCACCGCCGAGCGGCGCGAGCGTCGCCGTCGTCGTCCCCTCGCCGGCGGCCTGCACGGCCGCGGCCGGCAGCACGCCGAGCCGGTCGGCCTGCGCGGCGGTGAGGGTGCCGACCCGGTCCCAGGAGACGCCCATGACGTCGTAGAAGTCGCGGTAGGCGGCGGTGCGGCAGGTTCCGGTCTCGACCGTGCCGTCGCACTGCAGGGCGCTGGAGTGGCCGAGGCCGAAGTTGTGGCCGAGCTCGTGGGCGATGACCGAGGCCAGGTCGTCGCGGACGTAGAGCCGCCCGCCCGAGGCGGGGTTCGCGCCGACCTGACCCAGGGCGTAGGAGCAGCCGGGCAGGTCCTGCGGCCGGCTGCTGACGTAGAGCAGCAGGTGCCGGCCGGGCCCGGCCTGGAAGCCGACGCGCGCGGCGACCTCGTCCCACAGCGCGGTGGGGTCGGCGCAGCCGGCGGCGGTGGTGAGCCAGTCGTGGGCGGCGGTGACCCCGACGGTCACCGCGCCGGCGGTCTGCTGCGCCCAGAAGGCCGCGACGTCGCCGTTGACCGTGTCGACGACGTCCGCGAGCGCGGTGCCGTCCGGGGTGCCGCCGGCGGGCGCGACCATCGCGACGGTGACCTGGTTGGTGACCGAGCCGGCCGGGACCGTGGTCGCCGCCCGCGCGGTGCGCATGACCTGCGTGTCCAGCACCTCGAGCGCCGGCTCGTAGCCGTCCTCGGTGGCCTCGTCGTCGGCGGTGCCGCCGACGGTCACCTCGACGGTGCTGCCGACGTCGATGCCGGCGACCGCGTCGGTCGGCACGCGCACCGAGGTGCCGTCGGCGCCCTCGACGAAGGTCAGCGGCTGCTCGTGCGACTCCCCCGCGTGCTGGCCCTCGAGCGAGGTCTCCGGCCAGGCCTGGACGAGCTCCCCGACCACCCTGGTGGCGCCGGCGTCGCCGGCGTGGGCCACGGCCACGGGGCCGGCGCACAGCGCGACGACGGCGCCGGCGAGGGCGACGACCCGCGGGAGGGACCGCGACAGGACTCGGGAGGCGTGCATCCCTCCCGGCATCGGCGGGCCGGCGTCCCAGGTGCACCACCCGGGACCGCACGCGTCACACCCGCCCCGGCGGCCCCGTCCCGGCCGCCCCGGCCGTCACACGCGTCACGCCAGCGCGTCGGCCCCCATCAGCCTCCGGCCGGCCTCGGTGATCGAGCCCGACAGCGACGGGTAGATGGCGAAGGTGTGTGCGAGGTCGCTCACGGTCAGGCCCTTGGTGACCGCCAGCGCGATCGGCAGGATCAGCTCGCTGGCGCCGGGCGACACGACCACCCCGCCGACGACGACGCCGGTGGCCTTGCGGGCGAACAGCTTCACGAACCCGGCGTGCAGGTCGCTCATCTTGGCCCGCGCGTTGGTGGCCAGCGGCAGCCGGACGACGTCGAGGTCGTGGCCCTCGGGCAGCGTCTTCTCCTGCACGCCGACCGTGGCGATCTCCGGGTGGGTGAACACGTTGGCGGCCACCGTCTTGAGCCGGATCGGCTGCACCGCCTCGCCGAGCGCGTGCCACATGGCGATCCGGCCCTGCATGGCCGCGACGCTGGCGAGCTGGAAGACGCCGGTGACGTCGCCGGCGGCGTAGATCCCGGGCACGTTGGTGCGCGACACCCGGTCGACGACGACGTGGCCGGACTCGCGCAGCTCCACGCCGCACGCCTCGAGGTTGAGCCCGGCGGTGTTCGGCACGGTGCCCACGGTCATCAGCGCGTGCGAACCCTCGACGGTGCGCCCGTCGGTGAGCTCGACCAGCACGCCCTTCTCGGTGCGGGTGACGCTCGCCGCGCGGCCGCGCTCGGCGATCCGCCCGCCGCGGGCCTGGAAGACCTCGGCGATGACGTCGGCGGCGTCGGCGTCCTCCCCGGGCAGCACCTGGTCGCGGGAGGAGACGAGGGTGACCGGCACGCCCGCCTCGAGGTACCCGGAGGCGAACTCCGCGCCGGTGACGCCCGACCCGACGACGACGAGGTGCTCGGGCAGCTCGTCGAGGTCGTAGAGCTGGCGCCAGTCGAGGATGCGCTCGCCGTCGGGCTCGCTGCCGGGCAGCACGCGGGGGTCGGCGCCGGTGGCGACGAGGACGACGTCGCACTCGAGCGTCTCCCGCACGCCGCCGTCGCGGTCGAGGACCTCGACGCGGTGCTCGACCAGGCCGCGGACGTCGTCGGCGAGCCGGCCCTGCCCGGCCACCAGGCGCACGCCCTCGGCCTCCAGCCGGGCGTGGATGTCGGCGGACTGGGCGACCGCGAGGCCCTTCACCCGGGCGTTGACCGAGGCGAGGTCCAGGCCGACGGTGGCCAGGTCGGCGCCGCGCAGGCCGAGGACGCTGGAGTCGCGGACCGACGTCATGGTGCCCGCGGCCGCGATGAAGGTCTTCGAGGGCACGCAGTCGGTGAGGACGCTGGCTCCGCCGAGGCCGTCGCGTTCGACGACGGTGACCTGCGCGCCGAGCGAGGCGGCCACCAGCGCGGCCTCGTAGCCGGCCGGGCCGCCGCCGATGATGACGATGCGGGTCATGCGGGTCTCCTGCGTCGTGGGCCGGGGGTTCGCCGTCCATCCTCCCAGCCCGGGCGGGCGGTGTCGGCAGGCTCATGGGGTCGCGCGGGCCACACCGGCCGTAGGCTCGGTCGGCGATGGGTCTCTACGCCGCGTACGGGTCCAACATGGACCCCGAGCAGATGCTGCGCCGCTGCCCGTCCTCCCCGCACGTCGGCACCGGCTGGATCCGCGGCTGGCGGCTCGCCTTCGGCGGCGAGGAGTACGGCTGGGAGGGCGCGCTGGCCACCCTCGTGCCCGCCGAGGACCGCGAGGCGCCCGGCGTGTTCGTCGCGCTCTACGACCTCACGCCGGCCGACGAGCGCGCGCTCGACGGCTGGGAGGGCGCCGACCGCGGCCTGTACCGCAAGCTCAACCTGCGGGTGCACACCCTCGGCGGCGACGTCGTCGCCTACGTCTACGCGCTGGACGCCTTCGAGGGCGGGCTGCCCTCGGCCCGGCACCTGGGCGCGATCGCCGACGCCGCCGAGGCCGCCGGCGCGCCCGACGACTACCTCGCCGAGCTCCGCGCCCGCGACTGCCGCTCCGCCTTCTGACCCCCACCGCTCGCCGGGATGCTGTGTACGGGCGCGCGCCTGGGGACGGCCCGCAGAACGGCTCAGTCGCCGAGGAAGGTCTCCAGGACCTGCCGGGCCGCGAGGGCCGGGGTCAGCTCGCCGGCCAGCACCGCCTTCTCCAGCTCCGGCGCCAGCGACCGCACCGCCGGGTGGGCCCGCAGCCGGTGCTCGAGCCCGTCCCGCACCAGCTGCCAGGTCCAGCGCACCTGCTGCGCGCGGCGCCGCTCGTCGAAGGCGCCCGAGGCGCGCGCCCGGTCCTGGTGCTCGACCAGCTTCGCCCACACCTCGGCCAGGCCCTCGCCGGTCAGCCCGGCGCAGGTGAGCACCGGCACGTCCCACTCGGAGTGCCCGCGCAGCATCCGGATCGCCCCGGCCAGCTCGCGGGCGGCCTTGCGCGCGTCGGCGGCGGCCGGCCCGTCGGCCTTGTTGACGGCGATGACGTCGGCGATCTCGAGGATGCCGCGCTTGATGCCCTGCAGCTGGTCGCCGGTGCGGGCCAGCGTGAGGAACAGGAACGAGTCGACCATCTCCGCGACGGTGACCTCGGACTGCCCGACGCCGACGGTCTCCACCAGCACGACGTCGTAGCCGGCCGCCTCGACGACGACCATCGACTCCCGCGTCGCCTGCGCGACCCCGCCCAGCGTCCCGGCGGTCGGCGCCGGCCGGATGAAGGCGTTCCGGTCGACGGCGAGGCGCGCCATCCGGGTCTTGTCGCCGAGGATCGACCCACCCGACCGTGCCGACGACGGGTCGACCGCGAGCACCGCCACCCGGTGACCGGCGCCGGTGAGGTCCACGCCGAGCTGGTCGATGAACGTCGACTTCCCCACCCCGGGCACTCCGGAGATGCCGACCCGCCGGGCGTTCCCCGCGTGCGGCAGCAGCTCGACCAGCAGTTCCTGCGCCCGCTCGCGGTGGTCGGCGCGGCGCGACTCCACCAGCGTGATCGCCCGGGCCAGCGACCGGCGGTCGCCGCCGAGCACCCCCTCGACGAGCGCGGGGACGTCCGGTGCCGGCGCCACTAGTCGTTCGCTCCCGCGGGTCGCTCCGCTCCTCGCTCGCTGGCGCTCGCTGCGATGCTCACTCCCCTGTCCGCTCAGCCGTGCCCGAGTCGCTGGGACAGCGTCCGCAGCAGCTCCTGCGCCGCCTCGGCGATGACCGTGCCCGGCGGGAACACCGCGGCCGCGCCCATCTCCTCCAGCCGCGGCACGTCGTCGGGCGGGATCACCCCGCCGACCACGACCAGGACGTCGTCGGCACCCAGCTCGGCCAGCGCGTCGCGCAGCGCCGGCACCAGCGTGAGGTGCCCCGCGGCCAGCGACGAGACGCCGACGACGTGCACGTCGGCCTCGACCGCCTGCCGCGCGACCTCCTCCGGCGTCTGGAACAGCGGGCCGACGTCGACGTCGAAGCCGAGGTCGGCGAACGCGGTGGCGATGACCTTCTGCCCGCGGTCGTGGCCGTCCTGGCCCATCTTGGCGACGAGGATCCGGGGACGGCGCCCCTCGGCCTCCTCGAACGCCTCGGTCATGCGGCGCGTCTCCTCCAGCGGCCCCGAGCGGCCGGCCTCGTCGCGGTACACACCCGAGATGGTGCGCACCTGGCCGGCGTGCCGCCCGTAGACCTCCTCGAGCGCGTCGGAGATCTCCCCGACCGTCGCCTTGGCCCGCGCCGCGTCGACGGCGAGCTTGAGCAGGTTGGAGTCGAGGTCGCGCCCCCGCCGTCCCTCCGCCGCGGCGCGGGCGGCGTCGGTGAGCCGGCGCAGCGCGTCGGCCACCGCGGAGTCGTCCCGGGAGGCGCGCAGCTCGGCCAGCTTGGCCTTCTGCTGGGCGAGCACGTCGGCGTTGTCGACGCGCAGCACCTCGATCGCCTCGTCGGCGTCGACCCGGTACTTGTTGACGCCGATCACCGGCTGGCGGCCGGAGTCGATGCGCGCCTGGGTGCGGGCGGCGGCCTCCTCGATGCGCAACTTCGGGATGCCGTCGTCGATGGCCTGCGCCATGCCGCCGTGCTCGGCGACCTCCTGGATGTGCGCCCAGGCCCGGCGGGCGAGGTCGTAGGTCAGCTTCTCCACGTACGCGGAGCCGCCCCATGGGTCGATCACCCGCGTCGTCCCCGACTCCTGCTGCAGCAGCAGCTGGGTGTTGCGGGCGATCCGCGCCGAGAAGTCGCTGGGCAGCGCCAGCGCCTCGTCGAGGGCGTTGGTGTGCAGCGACTGGGTGTGCCCCTGGGTGGCGGCCATGGCCTCCAGGCAGGTGCGGACGACGTTGTTGTAGACGTCCTGCGCGGTCAGCGACCACCCGGAGGTCTGCGAGTGGGTGCGGAGCGACAGCGACTTGTCCTGCTGCGCGCCGGCCTCCCGCATGAGCCGGGACCACAGCAGCCGCCCGGCGCGGAGCTTGGCGACCTCCATGAAGAAGTTCATGCCGATGGCCCAGAAGAAGGACAGCCGCGGCGCGAACGCGTCGACGTCGAGCCCGGCGTCCTTGCCCGCGGTCACGTACTCCACCCCGTCGGCCAGCGTGTAGGCCAGCTCCAGGTCGGCCGTCGCCCCGGCCTCCTGCATGTGGTAGCCGGAGATGGAGATCGAGTTGAACCGCGGCATCTCCTGCGAGGTGAACGCGAAGATGTCGCTGACGATCTGCATCGACGGCTTCGGCGGGTAGATGTAGGTGTTGCGGACCATGAACTCCTTGAGGATGTCGTTCTGGATGGTCCCGGCCAGCTGCTCCGGGGCGACCCCCTGCTCCTCGGCGGCGAGGACGTAGAGCGCCAGCACCGGCAGCACCGCGCCGTTCATGGTCATCGAGACCGTCATCCGGTCCAGCGGGATGCCGTCGAACAGCTGCCGCATGTCCAGGATCGAGTCGATCGCCACCCCGGCCATGCCGACGTCGCCGACCACCCGCGGGTGGTCGGAGTCGTAGCCGCGGTGGGTGGCGAGGTCGAAGGCGACCGACAGGCCCTTCTGCCCGGCGGCGAGGTTGCGCCGGTAGAACGCGTTGGACTCCGCCGCGGTGGAGAAGCCCGCGTACTGGCGGATCGTCCACGGCTGGGTCGTGTACATCGTCGGGTAGGGCCCGCGCAGGTAGGGCGGCAGGCCCGGGTAGGTCCGGAGGAAGTCCAGTCCGGCGAGGTCGGCCGGGGTGGCCAGCGGCGGGACGGCGATGCCCTCGGGGGTCACCCAGCTCGCCTCCTCCACGCCGCGCCCGGTCGCCTCCTCGAACGCCTTGGCCCAGTCGTCGGCCGTGGCGTGCGCCGCCGGGCGGCCCAGCTCGACGCCGCCGAAGTCCGGGATCCCGCTCATGCCCGCTCCTCCTCACCAGGAGCGGCAGAAATGGCCATTCCTGCCGTCAGACCGAGTTGCTGGTGGACCGTCCTCAGCACCTCCAGCGCGTCACACCCGGCGTACACGTACCCGTCGACGCCGTCCACCCCCAGCGAGGGCTTCCCGGCCAGCCACACGTGCTCGGCGCCGGCGGCCCGCAGCTCGGCGGCCAGCGCGGCGGCGGACTCCGCGTAGTCGGCGTCGGTGCCGCAGATGCAGGCGACCGTCGTCCCGGCGTCGGAGAACCCGGAGGCGCCGTCGGCGGCCGGGGTGGCCACGCCGCCGGCCTGGAACAGGTTGCCGGCGAAGGAGGCCCGCGCGGTGTGCCGCGCGATCGGGCCGATCGTGGCGAGGTGGACCTGCGGCCGCTCGCCGGCGGCGTCGGCGCGGTCGCGCAGCTCCTCGTACTCCTGCGCGGCGCGCACCCGGGGCAGCCCGCCGGTGGGGTGCAGGGCGGCCGCGGGCTGTCGCTCGGGCAGCCTCTCGGCGAGGTCCGGGAACTCGCTGACGCCGGTGATCGCGTCGGTGCGCGTCGCCAGCCGCTTCGCGCGGGCGTCCCACGCGGCGGCCAGCCGGTGGCGCACCAGCCCCGAGGCCAGCGCCGCGGCCAGCCCGCCGGCCCGCTCGATCTCGGTGAACCAGGCCCAGGTGGCCTGCGCGAGGTCCTCGGTGAGCGACTCGACGTACCAGGAGCCGCCGGCCGGGTCGAGCACGCGGGCCAGGTGCCCCTCCTCGACCAGCAGGCTCTGGGTGTTGCGCGCGATCCGCCGGGAGAACGCGTCGGGCAGGCCGAGCGCGGCGTCGAAGGGCTGCACGGTGACGACGTCGGCCCCGCCCACGCCCGCCGCGAAGCAGGCGACCGTGGTGCGCAGCATGTTCACCCACGGGTCGCGCTTCGTCGTCATCACCGACGACGTCACCGCGTGCTGCCGCTGCGCCCGGGCGCCCTCGGACGCCCCGCTCACGTCACCGACCCGGTCCCACAGCCGGCGGGCGGCCCGCAGCGCGGCGATCGTCGTGAACTGGTCGGCCGAGGCCGAGTAGCGGAACTCGATGCGCTCGAACGCCTCGTCCACGGTCAGGCCGCCGTCGGTGAGTGCCCGCAGGTAGGCCACCCCGGCGGCCAGCGAGCAGCCGAGCTCCTCGACGGCGGTGGCGCCGGCGTCGGCGTAGACGGTCGCGTCGACGACGACGGTGCGCCAGCCCGCGGGGGTCCGCCGGGCGAGGCCGGCGAGGACGGTGAGGTCCTGCTCCTCCCCCGAGGCGGCCTGGTCGCCGAGCGGGTCGAGGCCCAGCGAGCCGCCGGGCGCGAGGTCGGTGCGGTCGCCGGCCAGCGCCAGCAGCGCCTCGGCCGCCGGCAGCCCGCCGGAGACCGCGACCGGCGCCAGGTCGAGGTAGACGTCGGCGAGCACGTCGCCGAGGGAGTCCACGGGTACCGCGCCCTCGCCGAGGTGCAACCACAGCGACGTGACGCCGTTCTCCAGGTCGGCGGTGATCGCCTCCCGGGTGACCGCGACGTCGGGGTGGGCGTGCCGCTGCCGGACGTCCCAGCCGGCGGGCACGCCGCTCTCCGGGTGCGACCCGGCGCGGGCGCCGCGGACGAACGGCGGCAGCCCGGGCACGCCGACCGCCGTCGGGAGGTCGCCGGCGTCGTCGGCGGTGTAGAGCGGCGCGACGCTGACGCCGGTGGCCACCGTGCGGCGCAGCGCGTCCTCGACCGGGTCGGGCAGCTCCTCGCGGCCGGCCTTGCGCAGGACCCCGGCCACCAGCTCGCGCCACTGCTCGCGGTCGACCGGCGGGAAGTCGCCGGCGAGGGACAGCTCGTCGGGCACCTCGTGCTCGGCGGGGACCTCGTCCTCGCCCGGCGTCGCGGTGTCGGTGGCGCTCATCGGTGAACTCCTCCCAGTCGAGGAGTGTTCTACCGGCGCTCCCCGGACCGCGGACGCGCGGGGTGGCCCGGGCCGGGCGCACCCGCGGCGTGCCCCGACGTCCCGGCGGCCGCGACCAGCGCGTGCAGGGCGGTGCGCACCATCAGCCGGATCCCGACCCCGATGGCCCGCTCGTCGACGTCGAAGGTGCCCCGGTGCAGGTCCAGTGCCGGGCCGCCGCCGTGCGTTCCCAACCGGGCCAGCGCGATCGGCAGCACGTCGGCGAACCAGCCGAAGTCCTCCCCGCCCATGCTCTGCGGCGACTGGCGCAGGTTCTCGCTGCCCACGGTCTGCAGGGCCGCGGTGCGCAGCAGCGCCACCGCGCGCGGGTCGTTGACCACCGGCGGCACGCCGGGCACGTACTCCACCTCGACGCCGGCGCCGGTGGGCGCCACCACCTGCTCGACCAGCCCGCGCAGCAGCCCCTCGGCGCGCTGCCACTCGGCGCGGTCGAGCACCCGCACGGTCCCGCGCAGCGTGCCCCGCTGCGGGATGGCGTTGGCCGCGACCCCGGCGTTGACCGCGCCCCAGACCAGCGAGAAGCCGGCCCGCGGGTCGACCTTGCGCGACAGCAGCCCGGGCAGCCCGGTGACCAGGCGGCCGAGGGCGTCCACCAGGTCCACGGTCAGCTGCGGGCGGGCGGTGTGCCCGCCGGGGCCGGTGAGCGTGACGTCGATGCGGTCGCAGGCGGCGGTGATCGAGCCGGTGCGCAGGCCGACGGTGCCCGCCGGGATCGCCGGGTCGCAGTGCAGGGCGAACGCCCGGGACGCGCCGTCGAGCACGCCGGCCGCCACCACGTGGGTCGCGCCGCCGGGCACCGTCTCCTCGGCCGGCTGGAACACGCAGCGGACGCGGCCGGGCAGGTCGTCCAGCGCGGCCAGCGCCAGCGCGGTGCCGAGCAGCACGGTGGTGTGCACGTCGTGGCCGCAGGCGTGGCACATGCCCTCGCGGGTGGACGCGTAGGGGACGTCCTTGAGGTCGGCCAGCGGCAGCGCGTCGATGTCGGCGCGCAGCACCACCGTCGGGTCCCCGGACCCGACCTCGACCACCAGCCCGGTGCCGCTGGGCAGCCGGCGCGGGTGGAGCCCGACCCCGGCGAGCCGCTGCTCGAGGAACGCCGTCGTCTCCACCTCGGCGAAGGCCAGCTCGGGGTGCATGTGCAGGTGCCGGCGCACGCCGACCAGGGAGTCCGTGCGGTCGGCCACCCACGCGTCCAGCCCGGCGGCCAGGTCCTCGGGGGTCCGGGTCATGCGGCGTGGCCGCCGGCGCACGCCGCCGGGCCGGGGACCGGGCCGTCGGGGCCGGCGGCCGGCCCGGAGGTGGGCAGGCCGTCCCGGAGCTCGGCGAGCAGCCCGTCGACGACGGCGCGCAGGTCGCCGCCGGAGGCCAGCGCCACGGCCCGCTGCCGCTGGTAGGAGGCGCCGACGGCGAGCACCCGCTCCACGCCCGCGAGCTCCGCCTCGCAGCCCAGCCGCTTCGCCGTGGGGGCGAGCTCCTCGGCGAGGTCGAGCAGCGCCTGCCGCACCGGGCGCACCGTGCCCTTCTCGTCCACCACCACGTCGGCGTCCAGGCCGTACCGGGCCGCCCGCCACTTGTTCTCCCGCACCACCCAGCTGGACGGGGTGGGCAGCGTGTAGCCGCGGTCGAGCTGGGTGTCGAACTGCTCCACCAGGCACTGCGACATCGCCGCGACGACGCCGACCTCCTCGAGCGTGGGCAGGCCGTCGCAGATGCGCAACTCCACGGTGCCGAAGCCCGGGTGCGGGCGGATGTCCCACCACACCTCGCGCACGCTCTCGATGGCGCCGGTGGAGATCAGGGTCTCCATGTAGGTCTCGAAACCGGCCCAGTCCGGCAGCTGGGTGGGCAGCCCCGCCGTCGGCATGGCCTCGAAGACCTTGCTGCGCGCCGAGGCGAGCCCGGTGTCGCAGCCGACCCAGAACGGCGAGGACGCCGACAGCGCGAGGAAGTGCGGCACGTACTGGGTGAGCGCGTTGACGATCGGCATCGCCTTGTCCGGCGAGCGGACCCCGACGTGCACGTGGACGCCGAAGATCTGCAGCCGCCGGGCCAGCCACTGCATCCGCTCGACCAGCTGCAGGTACCGCTCCTTGGGCGAGATCAGCTGCGTCTGCCAGTCGGTGAACGGGTGCGTGCCCGCGCACAGCAGGCCCAGGCCGCGGCGGTCCGCGGCGGCGGCCACCTCGGCGACCGTGCCCGCGAGGTCGGCGGTGGCCTCCTCGACGGTGGTGCACACGCCGGTGATGACCTCGACGGTCGACTGCAGCAGCTCGTGCTTGGCCTTCGGGTGCTCCTCGGCGCCGTCGGGGCGGATCTCCTCGAGGATCTCCGTCGCCCCGGCGGTGAGCTCCCGGCTCTCCCGGTCGACCAGCTGCAGCTCCCACTCGACACCCAGGCTGGAGCGCTCCGAGGAGGAGAACGGGATCTGCACGCTGCCGAGGATAGGGAGATCGGCGCTCCCGCACCCCCTGAACAGCGCGGATCCCGCGCCCGGGTGCACCGCAACCGGGCCGCAACCGGCGGCGGGTCCGGCGGCAACCGCCGCGGGCTGCGCTGGTCCCGTCGCCGGGACCCGCCCGGCACCACGGCCCCGGGAGGTCCCCCGTGTCCCACCGCCACTCCGCGCTCCCCGTCCTCGCGGCGGCCGTCGTCGTCCTCACGCCCTCGGCGGCGCAGGCCGACCCCGCCGCCCTCGACGACCGGACCCCGTCCTGCAGCGCCCTCCTCGGCCAGGTCGACGACTGGCCGGGCACCGGTCCCGACGGCGGGCCGCTGTTCTCGGACGCCTACGAGCGGTACCTGCTGTCCCAGCCGGCGTGCGCCACCCCGACGAGCTGAGGGGCCACCTCCGCGGGCCGTCCGCCGCTCAGGGGAGGTCGGTGCACGTGGCCCGCCACTCCCGGCCGGGCAGATACCGGTCCCACTCGGCCGGGGTGAGGTCCCGGTCCACCCGCCCGCAGACGGCGACCAGCCAGTCCCCGGGGTCGAGCGGGTAGCGGCGCCCGGGGCTCTGCCCGCTGAGGGCGATCAGCTCCTCCCCGGCCGTCACCAGGTGCAGGGGGCTCTCGGCCGGCCCGCCGGACACCGGCAACGGCGGGCCGCGCAGCAGTCCCCGCTCGGCGTCCACCAGGGCGACCGACCCGTCGACGCCCGACACGGCCACCGTCCGCCCGTCGGGCAGCCAGTCCGCCTGCAGCAGGGGGACCCCGACGTGGGCGGGCTCCCCCACCTGGACCCGGCGCTCGGCGTCGACGACCTGCACCGCGCCCTGGCTGCCGACCACCACGACGCGCCGGCCGTCCGGGGTGAACGCCAGGTCCTCGACCAGGTCCCTCGTGCGCAGCAGCACGACGCCGAGCAGCTCGAGCGTCCGGCCGTCCAGGATCCTGACCGCGGGCCGGGAGGCGCTGGCGAGGGCGAGCAGGCGGTGGTCGGGGCTGACGGCCGAGACCCGCGCGTCCCCGCCCTGGTCCGGGCGGCGCTCCACCCGGCCGGTGACGGCGTCGACGACCGCGAGCGCCGGCACGTCGTCGAACCTGCCGCCCGCCCGCGAGCACAGGAGGAGGTCCGTGCCGTCGGGCGTCCACTCGGCGCAGGACACCACCGCGGTGGGCAGCACCCGGCCGTCGGCGTCGATCTCGCCGGTGGTCGGGAGCTCGATCGAGCCCACGGGCGCCCGCGTGCGCGTGTCGATCACGGTGGTGGCCAGCCCGCTCGTCACGGCGACGCGGCTCCCGTCGGGGCTCACCGCGGCGGTGACGGGCGGGGCGGACAGCACGGCGGGCAGCGCGGGCGAGGAGCGGAGGGGGAACGCCGGCATCTCCCCCACGGCGACGACCTCCAGCACCCGGCCGGTCCGGAGCTCCACGAAGGCGGCACCGACCTCCCGGGTGTCGGCCGGCGGGTCGAGCACCGTGCCGCCGTCGACCGACCCCCGCCGCACCGGCACGACGGCGAGGCGGCCGGGCTCCACGACCTCCGGGCGGCCCGCCACCCACCATCCCGGGACGTCGGGGTACGGGTCCCCGAACCCCCCGCCGGGGCGGACGTCCCAGGCGATCACCGTGTCCTCCGGCGTCGCGGTGAACAGCCGGTCCCCGCCCGGGGCGATCTCCGCCTGCTCGACGACCTCCGCGTGGCCGTCCAGCGCCTCCCGGTTCGACCACTGCCCGGTCAGGGGGTCGACCTCCCACAGCAGGACCCCCGGGTCACCGCCCACGGTGACCGCCCAGGAGCCGTCCGGGGACTGCTCGACGTCGGACACCCCGCCCCGGTGGGCGTCGAGCACCTGGCGCACCGCGCCGTCCGGCCCGTAGAGCGTGACCGCGCCGTCGGACCACAGCTGCGCGGCCCCCGAGCGCAGCGCGCGGAAACCGACGCCGTCCGCCGGCCGGGACGGGACCTGCAGCCCGGCCTGGCGCCCGGTGGTGAGGTCACCGAGGGTGGCGGTGGTCCCCGCCCCCTCCGTCCAGGTGACGAGCGTGGCGCCGTCGCGGCCGAGGTCACCGGCCGGCTCGCCGTCCGGCGCCAGCGCCCCGCCGATCCCCAGGTCGGTGACCGGGCCCCCCTCGCGGTCGACCTCGACCACCCCCCAGCGGGCGCCGGCCGGCACCTCCGGGTCCGGCCGCGTCACGACCACCCGGATGCGCCGGCCGTCGGGCGCGAAGCCGACCGCGGCGGGGTACCCGCCCAGCACCGCGCCCGCCAGCAGCCGGTCCTCGCCGGCGCCGTCGAGCAGGCGCAGCCAGGCCTCCCCGCGCTCGACGTCCCACCCCGCTGCGGCGACCGCCTCCTCCGTCGGGGACCCGGCCACGGCGGTCGTGCCCCACCAGGCGCCGCCCTCGCGGACCACCCGCGGGGCGGGGTCCCCGGGCGACCACGCCGTCCAGTCCGACCCCTGGAGCAGCAGCGTCGCCTCGTCCACGACCACCGCGTCGGTGAGCCCGCCGGGGGCGGGGAGCACCTGTTCGACGCGACGGTGCTCGACGAGGGCGGTGAGGAGGCGGTCCTGGGTGTCGGGGGTCTCGGCGAGCCGGACGGCCTGCGCGGCCAGGAGCAGGGAGAGGTCCAGTGGCCCGGCCCGGGTCGAGAGCGTGGCCAGCCGGTTCGCGTCGGCCACGAGTGCGGCCTGCCGCGCCTCGGTCTCCCGGGACTCGGCGTCGTGCTCGGCGCGCACCGCGACCACCGCCACGACGAGGGCGGCGGCCAGCACCGCGGCGAGCCCGGCGGCCAGCGAGCGGGTCCGTCGCCGGGCCGCGGCCTCGCGGTCGGCGCGGCGGTGGGCGGCCGCGAGCGCCGCGTCGGCCGAGGCGCGGGAGGCGTCGAGGAAGGCCCGCTCGACCGGGATGAGCTCCTCCCCGGCGCCGGCCGCCCAGTCCAGCGCGGCGGCCAGCCGGGCGCCGCGGTACAGCTCGTCGTCCGGGCGCCCGGCGCGGTCCCAGTCCCGGGCCGCCGGGGTGAGGTGCCGGCGCACCGCCCGGCCGGCCGCGTCGTCCTCCAGCCAGCGGGCCAGCCGCGGCCACGCCGTCAGCAGCGCCTCGTGGGTCACCTCGAGCCGGTCGGCGTCGACCGCCAGCAGGCGCCGGGCCAGGAACACCTCCGCGACGGCGCGGCGCGCCCCGTCCGGTCCCAGGTCCGACAGCGGCACCGGCCGCCGGACGAGCGTGCCGGCGTCGTCGACGTCGGCCAGGCGGACGAAGAGCCGGCGGGCGAGCTCGCGACCCGGCTCGTCCAGGGTCGCGTACGCGGCCTCCGCGGAGCGGGCCAGCGCGCCGGCGACCCCGCCGGCGGCCAGGTAGCCGGCCAGGGTCAGCAGGTCGCCGCGGCGCCGCTCCCAGGTGCCGACCAGCGCCGTCGACAGCAGCGGCAGCGCCCCGGGCCGGCCCAGCCCGTCGGCCACCACGGCGTCCACCAGGTCGTCCTCGACCCGCAGCCCCACCGCGGCCGCCGGGTCGCGGACGACGGCGCGCAGCTCCGGGTCGGTCATGGGCGGCACGAGGACCAGCGCCGCCCCGAGCCGGTCGACGAACCCGGGGTGCTCGGCCAGCCTGCCGACGGCGTCCCCGCGGACGACGACCACGCAGCGGGCGACGACGCCGTCGTCCAGCACCGCGAGCACGGCGTCGAGGAACGCCCTCCGCTCCGCCGGGTCGACCCCGGCGGCCCACAGCTCCTCGAACTGGTCGCAGACCAGCACCACCGGGCGCGGCGGCGGGTCCTCGCCGGTCAGGTCCGCGAGCGCGTCCACGGGACGGCGGCCGGGCAGCAGCACGACGGGCTGCCAGCCGCCGCTGCCGGACAGCGCGCCGGCGGCCAGCGCGGGCAGCAGGCCGGCGCGGACCACCGACGACTTCCCCGCCCCGCTGGGCCCCGACACGGCCAGCAGCGGCGCGTCCACCAACCGGGCGACCAGCGCGGCGACCACGCGCCCGCGCCCGGCGAACAGCGCCGCGTCCTCCGTCCGGTACGCCCGCAGGCCCATGTAGGGGCAGGCGCCGGACGCCGGGACGGGCGCCGCCGTCGGCGGCGGGACCGGGACCGGGACCTGGTCGAGGGCGGGGTCCTGGGCGAGGACGGCGGCCTCCACGGCACGGAGCGCCGGACCCGGGTCCGCCCCGAGCTCCTCGGCGAGCACCGCCCGCGCCCGGCGCGCGGCACCGAGGGCGTCGGCCTGCCGGCCCGCGCGGTACAGGGCGAGCACCAGCAGCCGCCACCACTCCTCGCGCAGGGGCTGCTCGGTGACCAGTCGCTCCAGGTCCGGGACGAGCGCGGCCGCCTCCCCCAGCGCCAGCCGGGCCTCGGTGCGCGCGGTCAGCGCCCCGTCGCGGAGCTCTGTCAGCCGGCGCCGCCCGGCCTCGGCGAACGGCGCGTCCGGCCAGTCGGCGTAGGGGTCCCCGCGCCACAGCCCCAGGGCCGTGCCCAGGAGCTCCGCCGCCGCGGCCGGGTCCCCCGCGGCGAGGGCGGCCCGGCCGCGGGCGACGAGGTCCCCGAGGGCCAGCGCGTCGAGCTCGGCCCGCTCGACGGCCAGCGCGTAGCCGGGGCCGCGACGGACGACGTACCGGCCGGTGGAGCCCCGCGGTCGCCCCGGCTCCAGGGCGGTGCGCAGCCGCACGAGGTGGGCCTGGAGGGACTTGCGGGCGGAGGCGGGCGGGCTCCCGTCCCAGAGCTCCTCGACGATGCGGTCGGTGGGGACGACGGCGGGCGCTCCCGCGGCGAGCACGGCGAGCAGCAGGCGTTCCTTGGCGCCGGGTACGGGCAGCGGATCGCCGTCGTCGTCCCGGACCTGCAACGGTCCGATGACCGCGATCCGCACCGGACCACGGTAGGGCCGGCGGCGGGCCACGACGGGAGCGGTGACGCGGCCGCCCGGCGCCGGGCGCGCCGCCGTCCTCCCGTGTCCGGTCCGCGCCGGTCGGTGAGGCCGGTCAGCCGACGGGCACGGACTCCGGCTCCGCGGCCCGCGGCCGCGGCAGCAGCGCGGCGGCCGGCACCCGGCCGGTGACCGCGGCGACGGCGCGCCGGCCGTAGAGGTCGGGGTGGACGCGCACGCCGCACAGGTCGCGGCCGACCACCGAGACGCCGCGGCCGTCGTCGGTGGGCACCACGGCCTCGACCCGCGACCACGGGATGCCGTGCACGTCGCCGTCGGCGTCGGTGTGCGCGAGGCCGTCGTCGGAGACGACCAGGGCCACCCGCGCCGCCGGGTCGAGCAGCCGGCGCAGCAGCGGCGGGCGGAACACCGTGCCGGCCGGCAGCTCCGGGAGGGTGCCGCACAGCGGGCGGCGGGCGACGCCGGCCGGGCCGTCCCAGGCGGCGGTGTCGGGCACGGCGAGGACGGCGGTCGCCGCGGCCCGGCGCAGCGCCGCGGTCACCTGCGCCGGCGTCACCGCGCGCCAGGCGGCGAGGGTGTCGGCGGCCGGGCGGAACGGCAGGCCGGTGGCCGCGCAGTAGGCGGCGTCGGCCAGCTCCGTGCCGACGGCGTCCTCGTCGTCGAGCTCGGCCTCCAGCCCCGCGACGGCGTGCGCGACCTCCGCGGCGTCCGGCCCGTCGGCGCTCAGCTCGGCGAAGGTCCGCCACAGCAGCGCGGCGACCTCGGCGTCGCGGCCGGTGCGCGCGTCGACGACGACCGCCACCTCGCGCCGGCCGGGCGCGAGGTCGAGGGTCAGGGAGTCGACGCCGTAGGAGAGCCCGCGCTCGTGCCGAGCGCGCTCGCGCAGCCGGTCCTGGAGCACGTCGACGCCCACCGCCAGCGCGGCGTCGGCGAGGGTGTCGGTGGCCAGGAGCAGCCCCACGCCGGGGGCGTCGGTCCGCGTCCAGACCGGCCCGTCCTGCGGGCGCGGTACCGGCAGCCGGCGCTCCGGGCGCGGCCCGTCGGGCAGCGGCAGCCGCAGGCCCTCGGGCAGCGGGCCGTGGCACCACAGCGCGGCGTTGGAGCGGACGAACCAGCGCGCGGCGTGCGCCCGGACGGTCTCCTCGGTCAGGTACTCCGGCCCCGGGCCGGCCGAGACGGTCAGGCCCGGCCCGGTCAGGCCGTAGCGGGCGGCCCACAGCGCGCTGACCGTGGAGGAGCCGGTGCCGCAGCCCTCGGCCTGCAGCACGCCCGCCTCGGCGGCCAGCCGCTCGGTGGGCAGGTCGGCCAGGGCGCGGCAGACGCCCTCGAGGAAGGCGGCGACGGCCTCCGGGCGGCCGGTGGCGAAGAAGGCGGTGCTGTCGACGTCGGTGACGGCGTTGCAGCGCAGGTGCGTGCGCGGGAGCGCGGCCATGGCCAGGTGCTCGACGAGGTGGGTGACCTCGATGGTCGTGAACGTCTCGTCGCGCAGGCCGACGCCGAACACCAGGGCCGCCGTCGTCCGCTCCCGCCCGCCGGCGCTGAACACCGGGACGCCGTCGATGACCGTTCGCTGCACCGCGCCATGGTCGGGGAGCCGGCCCGGTCGTCCCCGGCCGACACGCGGCCGGGGACGACTGGGACGAGTGGGTCAGCGCGTCGGGCCGAACACCGAGATCGTGCCGTCGTCCTCGTTGCTGGTGAGGAACAGCTGCCGGTTCGGCACCGCGAGCAGGCCCTCCGGGGCGTCGCCGGTGGGCAGCACCTGCAGCAGCCGCGGCGCGGTCTCGTCGGCGAGGTCGTACACCAGGACGGCGTCGCCGCGCTCGGAGCCGACGAACGCGTAGGTGGTGCCGCGGATGCCGGCGACCTCGGCGCCCTCGAACTCGGCGCCCTCGTCGTCGCTGCGGTCGTCGGGGTACAGGCCGGCGTCGGCCAGCGCCCGCTCGGCCGAGCCGCCGGAGGCGTACAGCACCTCACCGGTGGGCGAGAAGACCGTCCAGCCGCGCCCGCCGCTGGGCTCGTCGGCGAGGTCGCCCTCGTCGGCGGTGAGCAGGTTCCCGTCCGGCGTCCACTGCACGGCGTCGGGCTCGCGGAACGCGGTCAGCTCCTCGTCGAAGGCGACCTCCCCGTCGTCCCGGAGGTCCGCGTCGGTCCGGGTGACCTCCCCCGCGGAGAACGAGCGGACCACCGTGCGGCTGCGCAGGTCGACCAGCGCCACCGCGTCGTTCTCCTGGAGCGTCACCGCCGCGACGTTCCTGCGGTTCACGTCCACGAACTCCGGCTCCGGGTCGTCGGGGTACCGGAGGCCGCCCAGGCCCGCCAGCTCCACCCGGTCGACGGTCCAGCCGGCCGGCGGGCCCTGCAGCTCGACGACGGCGAGCCACCCCGCCGGCGCCTGCGGCAGGCCACCCTCGACGCCGTCGACGACGAGCTCCTCGTCGCGCTGGTTCTCGATCGCGATCGCGGCGTAGCGGCCGTCGGGGCTCAGCGCGATCGAGTCCGGCTGCCCACCCAGCTGGTGCTCGGCGACGACCGCGAGGGTGCGCAGGTCCACCACGACCAGCCGGCCCCTCGGGTCCCCGGAGTCCCCGTCGGTGTCGTCGACGACGACGAGGGCCCGCCGGCCGTCCCGGGTGACGGCGACCGAGGTGGGCTCGCCGCCGACGTCGACGGTGCCGGCCTGCCGCGGCCGCTCGGGCCGGCTGACGTCGACCAGCCCGACCTGCCCGGAGGCGGAGTCGGTGTAGACGACGGTGCGGCCGTCCGGGGTGACCGAGAGGATCTCGGCGACCTCGCCGGCGACGTCGAACGTCGCCAGCTCGGTGGACGTCGGGGTGGCGGGTGCGGCGGCGGCGGGCGCGGCGCCGACGGCGAGCGCGAGCAGCGCCACCGGCGCGGCGGTGCGGAGGAGGCGGAGGGACGAGCGCGTCACGGGGGTCCTCGGGGTCGGGGAACGGGTCGCGCAGACCCTCACCGCCCGAGGTGACGCGGACGTGGCCACCCGGGGAACGCCGGCCGTGCCCCCGGTGACACGCACGGGCGGCGCCGGCCGGGGCTGCTGCGCCGACCGGCGGCCCGGGTCGCCGCCGCGGCGCTGGGTTAGCGTCGCCGGGTGAGCGCACCCGACCCCGCGGCCCTGGCCGCCACCGCCGCCGCCGACCTGACCGCAGCCCTGGGCGACGGCCACGACGTCGCCGTCGTCATGGGCTCGGGCTGGGCCCCCGCGGCCGACGCCTTCGGCGAGCCCGCGGCCTCCGTCGCCATCGGCGACCTGCCCGGCTTCGCCGCCCCCACGGCCGTCGGGCACGGGGGGCAGGTGCGGTCGGTGCGCGTCGGCGACCGGCGGGTGCTGCTCTTCCTCGGCCGCACCCACCTCTACGAGGGCCGCGGGGTCGAGCCGGTGGTGCACGGGATCCGCACCGCCGCCGCGGCCGGGGTGCGCACCGTCGTCCTCACCAACGCCGCCGGCGGGCTCGCCCCCGAGCACCGGGTCGGCCAGGCGGTGCTGATCGCCGACCACCTCAACCTCACCGCCCGCTCGCCGCTGGTCGGCGCCACGTTCGTCGACCTCACCGACCTGTACTCCGCGCGGCTGCGCGAGCTGGCCCGCTCCCTCGACCCGGACCTGACCGAGGGCGTCTACGCCGCGCTGCCCGGCCCGCACTACGAGACGCCGGCCGAGATCCGCATGCTGCGCGGCCTCGGCGCGGACCTCGTGGGCATGTCCACCGCACTCGAGGCGATCGCCGCCCGCGCCGCCGGGATGGAGGTGCTGGGGCTGTCGATGGTCACCAACGCCGCGGCCGGCATCACCGGCGAGAAGCTGGACCACGAGGAGGTGCTCGCCGCGGGCAGGGCGGCCGCCGGCCGGCTCGGCGAGTTCCTCGTCGAGTTCATCGGGCGCCTGCCGTGAGTGGCCCGGTCCTGGTCACCGGCGCAGCCGGCCGGATCGGCACGGTGCTGCGCGAGGGGCTGCCCGAGCGCGGCTGGCCGCTGCGCAGCCTCGACGTCGTGGAGATCGCCGAGCCGCGGCCGGGCGAGGAGACGCTGGTCGCCGACGTCACCGACCTCGACGCGCTGACCGCCGCGGCGCGGGGCGCGGCCGCCGTCGTCCACCTGGCCGGCATCTCCGGCGAGTCGGACTGGCCGGCGATCCGGCACGCCAACGTCGACGGCACCTACACGGTGCTGGAGGCCGCGCGCCGCGCCGGCGTGGGCCGCGTGGTGCTGGCCAGCAGCAACCACGCCACGGGCTTCACCGCGCGGCCGGCGTCCGGGCCGCTGCGCGAGGACGCCGGACTCCCCCGCCCGGACACCCACTACGGGGTGTCGAAGGTGGCGCTGGAGGCGCTCGGCGCGCTGTACGCCGACCGCTACGGCCTCGACGTCGTCTGCCTGCGCATCGGCACCCAGGCCCCCGAGCCGCCGGACGTGCGCGCGCTGGCCACCTGGCTGTCCCCGCGGGACGCGGTCGCGCTGGTCGACGCCGCGCTGCGCGCCCCCTCCCCCGGCTTCCGCGTGGTGTGGGGCGTGTCGGCCAACACCCGCGGCTGGTGGGACCTCACCGCCGCCCGGGAGCTGGGCTACGACCCGGCCGACGACGCCGAGGCGTTCGCGGAGGCGCTGCTGGCCGCGCACGGCGAGCCCGACCCCGCCGACCCGGTGCACGCGCGGGTGGGCGGCCGGTTCACCCTGCCCGAGTTCGACGCCGCGGGGGCCGGCTCGTGAACGTCCTCGACACCGCCCGCGCCTGGGCCGCGGCCGACCCGCACCCCGGCGACCGCGCCGAGATCGAGGCCCTGGTCGCCGCCGGGGACACCGCCGAGCTGGAGCGCCGCTTCGCCGGGCCGCTGACCTTCGGCACCGCCGGGCTGCGCGGGCCGCTGCGCGCCGGGCCGGCCGGCATGAACGCCGCCGTCGTCACCCGGGCCGCCGCCGGGCTGGGCGCGTGGCTGACCGGGCACGGGCACGGCGGCGGGGCCGTCGTCGTCGGGTTCGACGCGCGGCGCCGCTCCGACGAGTTCGCCCGCGTCACCGCCGCGGTGCTGTCGGCCGCCGGGTTCGCCGTCTCGGTGCTGCCCCGGCCGCTGCCCACACCGGTGCTGTCCTCGGCGGTCCGGTCGCTCGGCTGCGTGGCCGGTGTGATGGTCACCGCCAGCCACAACCCGCCGCAGGACAACGGCTACAAGGTCTACCTCGCCGACGGCGCCCAGCTCGTGCCGCCGGCCGACCGCGAGATCGAGGCCGCGATCGCCGCCGTCGGCCCGGCGGGCGAGGTGCCCACCTCCGACGCGTGGACCACCCTCGGCGACGAGGTGGAGGCGGGCTACGTGGCCGCCGTCGTGCGCGCGCTGCAGCCCGAGCGGGTCGACGCCGCCGCGCGGGCCGGCCTCACCGTGGCCTACACCGCGATGCACGGCGTCGGCGCGGCCACCACGCGGGCGGTGTTCGCCGCCGCCGGGTTCGCCGAGCCGGTGAGCGTGCCCGAGCAGGACGCGCCCGACCCGGCGTTCCCGACGGTCGCCTTCCCCAACCCGGAGGAGCCCGGCGCGGTCGACCTGCTGCTCGCGCTGGCCGAGCGCGCGGGCGCCGACGTCGCCATCGCCGAGGACCCCGACGCCGACCGCTGCTCGGTGGTCTGCGACGGGCGGCAGCTGACCGGCGACGAGGTGGGCGCGCTGCTCGCCGACTGGCTGCTGCGCCGCGGCGTGCGCGGCACGTACGCGGCCTCACTCGTCAGCGGCTCGCTGCTGTCCGCGCTCGCGGAGGCGCACGGGGTGCGGTTCGCCGAGACGCCGACCGGGTTCAAGTGGATCATCCGCGCCGGCACCGACGCCGAGCCGCTGGTGTTCGGCTACGAGGAGGCGCTGGGCTACGCGGTCACCCCCGAGGTGGCCCGCGACAAGGACGGCATCTCCGCCGCCCTCGCCGTCGCGCTGCTGGCCGCGGAGCTGGAGCAGAGCGGCCGCACCCTGGTCGACCGGCTCGACGAGCTGGCGACCGAGCACGGGCTGTTCGCCACCGGCCAGCTGTCGGTGCGGGTGGAGGACCTGTCGCTGATCTCCGACGCGATGGTCCGGCTGCGCGCCGAGCCGCCGGCCCGGCTGCTCGGCCGGGAGGTCACCGCCACCGACCTGCTGGCCGAGGACCCGCCGGTCGACGCCGTCCGGCTGCTCGGCGACGGCGTCCGCGTGGTGGTCCGGCCCAGCGGCACCGAGCCCAAGCTCAAGGCCTACCTGGAGACGGTGGTCCCGGTGCACGACGACGCCGGGATCATCGCCGCCCGCGGCCGCGGGGCCGACGAGCTCGACCAGCTGCGCGGCGAGATGGCGCACGCGCTGGGGCTGTAGCCGTGGACGTCGGCGCGCTGGTCCTCGACGTGTTCGGCACGGTCGTCGACTGGCGCGCCGGCGTGGCCCGGGAGGCGGCCCGGCTGCTCGGCCCGGACGTCGACGCCGCGGCGTTCGCCGACGCGTGGCGGGCGCGGTACCGGCCGTCCATGGAGCGGGTGCGCGGCGGCGGGCGGCCGTTCGTCCCGCTCGACGTGCTGCACCGCGAGTCGCTGCCGGAGACGCTGGCCGAGGTGGGCGCGGACCCCGTCCCCGACGACGTCGCCGCGGAGCTCGTGCTGGCCTGGCACCGCCTCGACCCGTGGCCGGACGCGGTGCCCGGCCTGACCCGGCTGCGGCGGCGGTTCGTGCTGGCGCCGCTGTCCAACGGCGGGGTGCGGCTGCAGGTGGACCTGGCGCGGCGGGCCGGGCTGCCGTGGGACGCCGTGCTCGGCGCCGAGGTCGTGGGCCGCTACAAGCCCGACCCGGAGGTCTACGACTCGGCGGTGCGGCTGCTCGCGCTCCCGCCGTCGGAGGTCCTCATGGTGGCCGCGCACGTCGACGACCTGGCCGCCGCGCGCGCCCGCGGCCTGCGGACGGCGTACGTGCACCGGCCCGCCGAGTACGGCGGGACGCGGCTGCCGCCGGAGAGCGACCCCGACGCGGACCTGTCGGTGTCCTCGCTGGAGGAGCTGGCCGCCGCCCTGGGCTGCTGAGGCCGGTCAGGCCCCGTGGCGAGGCCGGGTGCCGGTGCCGCGCCGCCCCGCGGCCACGGAGGCGCCCGCGGCGAGCAGCGCGAGGACCAGCCAGCCGATCCCGGTGAGGACGCCGGCGCGGGTGCCGGCGGCGTCGCGGGTCTCGACCCACAGCACGACCGCGGCGGTGCCGAGCAGCCACAGCAGCACCGGCAGCGGCCGCCAGCGGCGGAGGTCGGCCATCACGACGACGGGCGCGAGCACGACCGCCCCGGCGAGCACCATGATCACGCCCGGAGTGTGCCGGACGGGTCCCTCACCTGCGGCGTCGCCCCGGGCGGGCCTGCGACGGGCGCCACTCGAGGGTCCAGCTCTCCCCCACCGGCAGCGCCCGCCAGCGCCGCCCGGCGTCGGCCAGGGCGGCCGCGGCGGCGGCCAGCCGCTGCGGCGGCAGGTCCAGCGCGGCGGACTCGCCCGGCAGCACCGCCGCGCCGCGCGCGGAACGGGAGACGAGGTCGGCCACGCCCTCGGCCCGCGCGATCGCGGCCGCGCGCTCCCGCTTGAGCCGGGCCGACCGCTCGGTCGCGTGCGGGGGCTGCCGGCCGGAGACGTGGCGCATCGTCGTCCAGACGACGCCGTCGGCGATGCAGCCCCAGATGCCGTCGCGCACCCCGAGCTCGGTCTCGACCAGCGCGTGCACCAGGTCGTGCGGCAGGTCGGCCCCGCCCCCGGCGCCGCGCAGGGAGAACACCACGCCGTCGTCGCGCTCGACGCGGGTCTCCACCGGACGCCGGTCGGCCAGCCGGGAGAAGGTCATCCGCACCCCTCCAGGCTGGCCCGTCCGGTCAACCGGGTTCACCAGGTCGCGAGCCGCGGCTCCCGCCGGGCCGGGGGCGGGGCGTCGTCGTACTGGTTGCGGCCGGGCTCGCTCGGCGAGAAGCCGAGCGTCACGAGCAGGACGATCGCGCCGGCGATCGGGACCAGGCCCCACAGCAGGAACCAGCCCGAGCGCCCGGTGTCGTGCAGGCGGGTCACCGCCGCGCTGATCGAGGGCGCGAACAGCGCCAGCGAGACCAGCAGGGTGATCGGCCCGCCCGAGAAGCTGACGTCGGTGCTGTAGGAGTAGTAGCCGTAGGACTCGTAGCTGGCCGTGTACCAGGCGGTCCCGAGGGCGATGTCCGCCCAGATCGCCGCGACGCTCGCCGCCCACAGCGGCAGCGCGTAGTGCAGCCAGTAGGTGCGCCGGTCGATCCGGCCGCGGCGCACGTACCAGCTGCTGTCCGAGGCCGCCGGCGGGTTCGCGCGGTCGTGGCCGAGGTACGAGTACTCGCTCATGTCGTCTCCCTGTCCGGCCCCGGGGTCCCGGGGCTCCCTGTCGTCGGGGGAGACGATGTCGGCCGGTGCTTGTCCGGCCCTTGCGGGCGACTGGGGTCCGCGCTGCAAGTCGGGCTCAGGCGGGGACGTCCTCCCGGCAGCCCGAGGCCAGCGCCCGCTCCGCGGCGGCCAGGACGACGACGACCTCGCGGCCGAAGCCGACGTCGCACGGGTGCGCGCCGCCGGTGACCGCCGCCGCGGTGAGCTCGTCGACCGCCGCCGTCAGCGACGCGACCGGGCTCTCGGTGTCGGGCAGGAGCACCAGCCGCCCGGCGTCGCCGTGGACGGAGAACTCGATGCCCGTGGCCAGCGGCGCCACGGTGTGCGACAGCGTGACGGTCGAGGCCACGCCGGGGGTGGCGTGCTGCAGGACCAGGTGCACGGTGTCGCCGGCGCCCGCGCCCGCCTGCACCGACACCACCGGCCCGAGCGCCGGCACCAGCAGCGACAGCGCGTGCGGGCCGATGTCCCACAGCGCCCCGTAGCGGCGGCGCCAGGCCGAGTCGAACGGGCTGCCGGCCAGCGCGGACAGCCACGAGGCGGCGCCGCCGGCCAGCCGGGTGCGGCCCGCCTGGGCCAGCCACGACGTCGTCTGCGCCTGGAAGCGGAAGGTGAAGAACACGACCGAGGCGACGCCCGCGGAGCGCACCGCCGTCACCACCCGGTCGGCCTCGTCGACGGTCAGCGCGATCGGCTTCTCCAGCAGCAGGTGCCGGCCGGCGGCCGCCGCCTGCTCGGCCAGGGGCACCTGCACGTCCGGCGGGACGGCGACCGCCACCGCGTCGACCTGCTCCAGCAGCGCCGCCAGGTCGTCGGTGCCGGGGACGTCGAACTGCGCGCCCACCTCGGCGGCCTTGCCCGCGTCCCGTCCCCAGATCCCGGCGAGCTCCGCGGTGGGGTGCGCGGCGATCGCCGCCGCGTGCACGGTGCGGGCCCAGTGACCGGTGCCCAGGACGGCGAACCGCACGGTCAGACCGCGCCGAACTGGCGGTCCCCGGCGTCGCCGAGACCCGGGACGATGTACGCCTTCTCGTTGAGGCCCTCGTCGACGCTGGCGGTGAACACCCGCAGCGGCAGGCCGCTCTGCTCCAACCGCTCGAGACCGACCGGCGCGGCCAGCGCGCACAGCACGGTGATCTCGGTGGCGCCGCGCTCGGTGAGCAGCGTGCAGCAGTGCACCAGCGAGCCGCCGGTGGCCAGCATCGGGTCCAGCACGAACACGTGCCGGCCGACCAGACTCTCCGGCAGCGAGGCCATGTACGCCTCGGGCTGGAAGGTCACCTCGTTGCGCGCCAGGCCGACGAAGCCCATCTGCGACTCCGGCAGCATCCCGTGCGCGGTGTCGGCCATGCCGAGCCCGGCCCGCAGCACCGGGACGATCAGCGGCGGCGCGGCCAGCCGGTAGCCGGTCGTCGCCGTCACCGGGGTGGTGATCGGCTCCTCGGCGACGGCGAGGTCGCGGGTGGCCTCGTAGACCAGCATCTGGGTCAGCTCGCGCAGCGCCGCCCGGAACGCGGCGTTGTCGGTCCGCTCGTCGCGCATCCGCGACAGTCGGGCACGGGCGAGCGGGTGGTCGACGACGGTCAGCTGCACGGGCGCCACCGTATCGGTCAGGGCGCGACGGCCAGGAACAGGAAGCCGGCCAGCAGGACCAGGTGCACGACGCCCTGCAGCCGGGTGGCCCGGCCGGGCACCACGGTGAGCACCGCGACGACGACGGTGACCGCGAGCAGCACCATCTGGGTGGCGCCGAGGCCGAGCAGCAGCGGCCCGTCCAGCCAGATCGAGGCGACGGCGATCGCCGGGATGGTCAGCCCGATGCTCGCCATCGCCGACCCGAACGCCAGGTTCAGGCTGGTCTGCAGCCGGTCGCGGCGGGCGGCGTTGGCGGCCGCCAGCGTCTCGGGGGCCAGCACCAGCAGCGCGATCACCACGCCGACGAACGACTGCGGGAAGCCGATCGCGGCCACCCCCGCCTCGATCGCCGGGGACTCCACCTTCGCCAGCCCGACGACGGCGACCAGCGCCACCAGCAGCAGCCCGAGGCTGACCAGCGCGGTGCGGTCCGACGGCGGGTCGGCGTGCTCGTCCTCGCCGTCCCGGGCGCCGCCGGTGGGCACGGGGAGGAAGAAGTCGCGGTGCCGCACGGTCTGGGTGACCACGAACGCGCCGTAGAGCACGAGCGAGGCGAGGGCGGCGAAGGTCAGCTGTGCGGTGGAGAACTCCGGCCCGGGCCGGCTGGTGGTGAACGTGGGCAGCACCAGGGTCATCACCGCGAGGGTCAGCACGGTGGCCAGCGCCGCGCCGGCCCCCTCCCGGTTGAAGGAGACGACGTCGTGCCGCAGCGCCCCGAGCAGCAGCGACAACCCCACGATGCCGTTGCAGGTGATCATCACCGCGGCGAACACGGTGTCCCGCGCCAGCGACGTCGCCTCCGGGCCGCCCGACGCCACGAGCGTGACGATCAGCCCGACCTCGATGACGGTCACCGCGACGGCGAGCACCAGCGACCCGAACGGCTCCCCCACCCGGTGGGCGACGACCTCCGCGTGGTGGACGGCGGCCAGCACCGCGCCGACGAGCGCGACCGCGTCGACCACCACCACGACGGGGCCGGGGTCCCGCCCCCAGGTCAGCGCCAGCAGGACCACCGCGGCGACGGGCGCGACGGTGGTCCAGGTGAGCAGGGCCGGTCTCGTCGTCGTCGCCATGTCCCCACGCTGCCATGCCCGGCCTGCTCCCCCGGGTGACCACGGTCCCGGGGTGACCGGTCGCACTGGGAGGATGGGCACATGACCCACGTGCTCGACCCCGGGACGCTGGCGGCCGGGACCCGGCCCGGCCCGGGGCCCGCGGCGCCGTTCGACGACGTGACCCGCTCGGACGCCGCCCTCCGTGCCTTCCTGCACGGCCTGCCCGGTGTCGACCAGGTGGGGGCCGAGCAGCGCGCCGCCACCCTCGGCACCCGCTCCATCAAGACCACGGCCAAGGCCTGGGCGATCGACACCGCGATCTCGATGGTCGACCTGACCACGCTCGAGGGCGCCGACACCCCGGGGAAGGTCCGCTCGCTGGCGGCCAAGGCCCGCCGTCCCGACCCCGGGGACCCGACCGCCCCCTCGGTCGCCGCCGTCTGCGTCTACGGCGACCTCGCAGGTGTGGCGCGGGAGGCCCTGGAGGGCACCGGCATCCACGTCGCCGCCGTCGCCACCGCCTTCCCCAGCGGCCGGGCCAGCCGGGAGGTCAAGCTGGCCGACGTCCGCGACGCCGTGGGCAACGGCGCCGACGAGATCGACATGGTCATCGACCGCGGCGCGTTCCTCGCCGGCCGCTACCTCGAGGTGTTCGAGGAGATCGTGGCGGTGAAGGAGGCGTGTGCCCGGCCTGACGGCACCGGCTCCGCCCACCTCAAGGTCATCCTCGAGACCGGCGAGCTGGTCACCTACGACAACGCCCGCCGCGCGTCGTGGCTGGCGATGCTCGCCGGCGCCGACTTCGTCAAGACCTCCACCGGCAAGATCTCGCCCGCCGCGACCCTGCCGGTGTGCCTGGTGATGCTCGAGGCGGTCCGCGACTTCCGTGCCGCCACCGGCACCCAGGTCGGGGTGAAGCCCGCGGGCGGCATCCGCACCACCAAGGACGCGATCAGGCACCTGGTGCTGGTCAACGAGACCGTCGGCGCCGACTGGCTGTCCCCCGACTGGTTCCGCCTCGGCGCCTCCAGCCTCCTCAACGACCTGCTCCTGCAGCGGCAGAAGCTGCGCACCGGCCACTACTCCGGCCCCGACCACGTGAGCGTCGACTGATGACCACCAGCCCCCTGTTCGAGTACGCCCCCGCCCCCGAGTCGCGCTCGATCGTCGACGTCGCGCCGTCCTACGGCCTGTTCGTCGACGGCGAGTTCGTCGACGGCTCGGGCGAGACGATGAAGACGGTCAACCCGGCCACCGAGGAGGTGCTCAGCGAGATCGCGGTGGGCACCGAGGCCGACGTCGACCGGGCCGTGAAGGCCGCCCGCCGCGCGTACACCCGCGTGTGGGGTCCGATGCGCCCCGCCGACCGCGGCAAGTACCTGTTCCGGATCGCGCGGATCCTGCAGGAGCGGGCCCGCGAGTTCGCCGTCCTGGAGTCCCTGGACAACGGCAAGCCGATCCGGGAATCCCGCGACGTCGACGTCCCCCTGGCCGCGGCGCACTTCTTCTACCACGCCGGCTGGGCCGACAAGCTCGCGTACGCGGGCCTCGGGCCCGACCCGCGGCCGCACGGCGTGGCCGGCCAGGTCATCCCGTGGAACTTCCCGCTGCTGATGCTGGCGTGGAAGGTCGCCCCGGCGCTGGCCACCGGCAACACCGTCGTCCTCAAGCCGGCCGAGACCACCCCGCTCACCGCGCTGCTGTTCGCCGAGGTGTGCCGGCAGGCCGACCTGCCGCCGGGCGTGGTCAACGTCGTGACCGGCGCCGGCGACACCGGCCGCGCCGTCGTGGAGCACGAGGACGTCGACAAGGTCGCCTTCACCGGCTCGACCGAGGTCGGCCGCTCGATCGCCCGCGCCGTCGCCGGCACCCGCAAGGCGCTGACCCTGGAGCTCGGCGGCAAGGCGGCCAACATCGTCTTCGACGACGCCCCCATCGACCAGGCCGTCGAGGGCATCGTGCGCGGCATCTTCTTCAACCAGGGGCACGTCTGCTGCGCGGGCTCCCGGCTGCTGGTGCAGGAGTCGGTCCACGACGAGGTGATCGCCTCGCTGCAGCGGCGGATCGGCACGCTGCGGGTGGGCGACCCGCTGGACAAGAACACCGACATCGGCGCGATCAACTCCGCCGAGCAGCTGGCCCGCATCCGGGAGCTGTCGGAGATCGGCGAGGCCGAGGGCGCGCAGCGCTGGCAGCCGGCCTGCGACCTGCCCGACCGCGGCTTCTGGTTCCCGCCGACGGTGTTCACCGAGGTCTCCCCCGCCCACCGGATCGCCCGCGACGAGGTGTTCGGCCCGGTGCTGTCGGTGCTGACCTTCCGCACGCCCGACGAGGCGGTGGCCAAGGCCAACAACAGCACCTACGGGCTGTCGGCCGGCATCTGGACCGAGAAGGGCTCGCGGATCCTGGCGATCGCCGACCGGTTGCGCGCCGGCGTGGTGTGGGCCAACACGTTCAACCAGTTCGACCCGACGTCGCCGTTCGGCGGCTACAAGCAGTCCGGCTACGGCCGCGAGGGTGGCCGGCACGGGCTGGCCGCGTACCTGAAGGAGAGCTCCCGGTGAGTGACCGTCTCGCGGTCCGGAAGACCTACAAGCTCTACGTGAACGGGGCCTTCCCGCGCTCGGAGTCCGGTCGCACCTACGAGGTCACCGACGCCAGGGGCGCGTTCCTCGCCAACGCCGCGCTGGCCTCCCGCAAGGACGCCCGCGACGCCGTCGTCGCCGCGCGGGCCGCGTTCGGGAAGTGGTCGCGCGCCACCGCCTACAACCGCGGCCAGGTCCTCTACCGGGTCGCGGAGGTGATGGAGGGCCGGCACGCGCAGTTCTGCGAGGAGGTCGCCGCCGGCGAGGGGCTGTCGTCGGGGCGGGCGCGGGCCGTCGTCGACGCCGCCATCGACCGCTGGGTCTGGTACGCCGGGTGGACCGACAAGCTGGCCGCCGTCCTGGGCAGCGCCAACCCGGTCGCGGGGCCGTTCTTCGACTTCTCCCTGCCGGAGCCGACCGGCGTCGTCGCGGTCCTGGCCCCGCAGCGCTCGTCGCTGCTGGGCCTGGTCAGCGTGCTGGCGCCGGTGCTCGCGGGCGGTAACACCGCCGTCGTCGTCAGCTCGCACGAGCGGCCGCTGCCGGCGGTCACCCTCGGCGAGGTGCTGGCCACCAGCGACGTCCCCGGCGGGGTGGTCAACCTGCTGACCGGCGACGCCGGCGAGATCGGCCCCTGGCTGGCCGAGCACGACGACGTCGACGCCATCGACCTGACCGGCGCGCCCGCCGGCCGGGCCATGGAGCTCGAGCGGATGGCCGCCGGCAGCATCAAGCGGGTGCTGCGCCCGCCGGCGGAGGAGCCGGACTGGACCGCCGACCCGGGCACCGGCCGGATGACGCGGTTCCTGGAGACGAAGACGGTCTGGCATCCGATCGGGGTCTGACGGCCCTCAGCCCACTGCGGGCGGCTCGCCGGCCCGGTCGCCGGTGAGCCGCCGCGTGGCCTCGAGCTGGGCGGCGGTCGCGGCCCGCAGGTACCGGACGACGGCCGCCAGCTCGGTCTCGTCGAACTCCGCCCCCACGGCCTCGAGCCGGCGCACCAGGTCGGCGAAGACCTCCCGCTGACGGGCCAGGTGCCCGGGGTCGATCTCCACGAGGGAGCGGCGGCCGTCGGTCGGGTGCGGCACCCGGCGGGCCACCTGCTTGCGCTCGAGCCGGTCCAGCAGCGCGGTCACCGACGCAGGCGCCAGCCCGGTCTGCCGCGCGAGGTCGGCGGGGGTGAGCGGCCCGGCGCGGTGGACGACCTCCAGCGCCTTGGTCTCGGTGACCGACAGCCCGGCCAGCGCCCCGACGGCCGTGTGGAACATGACCACCGCCGTCGAGAGCTCGCGGCCGGCGGCCAGCGTCTGCGCCACCAGGTCCTCGTGCTCCCTTGACACGGCCGGAGCCTAGCCCCGACAGTTGTTTCGTTCCAACCAACGAAACAACTGTCGAGGAGGCGGCGATGGACGCGCTCGTCGTGGGCGGTGGGCTGGCGGGCGCAGCGACGGCGCTGGCGCTGCACCGCATCGGCGCGGACGTCTCGGTGCACGAGGCGGCCGGGCCGGCCGAGGGGCTCGGTGCCTGGCTCACCCTGGCCGCGAACGGCCTCGACGCGCTGGCCCCGCTCGGGCTGACCGGGGAGGTGCGCACGGCCGGCTTCGCCACCCCGCGGATGACCATGCGCACCGCCGCCGGGCGGGAGCTGGTCGCCTTCGACTCGTCAGCCCCGCGCCCGGACGGCCTGCAGGCGACCACCATCCGCCGCGCGGACCTGTACGGGGTGCTGCACGAGGCACTGGCCCGCAGCGGGGTGCCCGTGCACCACGGGCGGCGGCTGCGGGACGCCGAGAGCCTGCCCGGCGGCCGGGTGCGGGCGCACTTCGACGACGGGACGACGGCCGACGGCGACCTGCTCGTCGGCGCCGACGGCCTGCGGTCCCGGACGCGGACGATCGTCGACCCCGCGGCGCCGGCCGCCCGCTACACCGGGCTGCTCAACGTCGGCGGGTACGCCTGCGGCGCGGACCTCGGCCGGCCGCCCGGGGTCATGGACTTCTGGTTCGGCCGCCGGTGCTTCCTCGGCACCGTCGCCAGCCCGGACGGCGACGTGTGGTGGTTCGCCAACCCGCCGAGCGCGCGGGAGCCGACGCGCGCCGACCTCGCCGCGGACGACCCCGAGGCCTGGCGCCCGCGGCTGCGGGAGCTGTTCGCCCGGGACGACCTGCCCGTCGACGCGCTGCTGGCGGCCAGCGACCGGCTGTTCGCCGGCTGGCCGACCCACGACCTCCCGCGGGTCCCCACCTGGCACCGCGACGGCGTGGTGCTCGTGGGCGACGCCGTGCACGCGGCGTCCCCGGCCTCCGGGCAGGGGGCGGCGATGGCCTTCGAGGACGCCGTCACGCTGGCCCGCTGCCTGCGGGACCGCGCTCCCGTCGCGGAGGCCTGCGCCGCGTTCGAGGCGCTGCGTCGGCGCCGGGTGGAGGCCGTCGTCCGGCGGGGCAAGCGGACCGGGGACGCCAAGGCACCGGGGCCGGCCGGCCGCTGGGTGCGCGACCGGGTGGCCGTGCCGCTGTTCGCCCGCCACCTCGCCCGCACCGCGCGGCGCGGCACCGCGCCCGACGACTGGCTCACCGGCCACCACGTCGACTGGGAGGAGCCGGTGCGCGCCTGAACCCGGGGGTGCGCTCCCGGGCCGACCGGGCAGGATGGGCGTCGTGGCCAGGCCGAGCATCGTCCCCATCGCCCTCACCGTCGACGACCGCACGGGCTACACCCTGTGGGCGCCGCCGTGGGAGGAGGACGGCGAGGAGTGGCAGGCCTTCCTCGGCACCTCCGAGGGGGAGACCGCCACGGTCCACCTCTTCCCCACCACGGCCGCACTCGCCGCGTTCTGCCGCACCAGCACCGACCACGACCTCGCCGACCACCCGGTCTGGCCCGTCGTGGTCGGGCTGGGAGCGGCGGACCTGACGCCCGACGACGACCACCGCTACGACCTCGACGGCGTCTACGACATCGCCGCCGAGAACCCGGACCGGTGGGCGGTCGAGGAGCTGGCGGCCACCATCGACATCGTCAGCCGGCTGGCCGAGTGCCTGGACACCGCCGGGGACGAGGACGAGGAGGGCGCGACCTCCGCGCGGGCCGTCGCCGACGACGAGGACGCCGACGAGGACGCCGACGAGGACGAGGCCGGCGACGAGGAGACCGAGTTCCCCTCCCTCGCCGAGCTGGTGGCCCGGCCGGAGATCGGGTCGCTCGGCCTCGGGGTCGACGCGTTCGTCGGCCGCTCGGGCGAGGACGCCTGGATCGGCGTCGGCGGGGCGCTCGACGAGCTGTGGGAGGACGTGATCGAGGAGCTGTCGGCGCACCTGGACTGGACCGGCGCCGGCACGACCACCCTCGACGCCTACCCCTCGGCCGCCGACGAGGACGAGACCGACGACGAGGAGCTCACCGGCGGGGACTCGGCCGACGAGGACTTGGCCGACGAGGACCTGGCCGACGAGGACCTGGCCGACGAGGCGCCCGCCGGCCGCGGCGGGGGCGCCACCGCCGCCCGGGGCGCCGACGGCTCGGGCGACCGCCCGGCCGCGGGCTCGACGGCCTCCGCGCCGGAGGAGGCGGCCACCGCCGGGGTGAGCACCATCCGCGGCGGCAGCCGGATCACCGCGACCCCGGCCGCGGTCGCCGCGGCGGCGGAGTTCTGGGAGGCCGTCGGCATCCTCCCGGTGGAGCTCGTCGTCCCCGAGGGCGCCGGCGTGACGCTGCGCTGCTACGTGGAGGACGTCGCCCGGTTCCTCGGCCGCGACGGCGAGGTGTTCCTCTTCGACACCCCGGCCGACCTCGCCCGCTTCTGCGCCGGCGACGAGCAGCACGACCTCACCGAGATCGCGTCCTGGCCGGAGGTGGCCGACACCGACGTCATGCCGCTGCCGGCCGAGCAGGACCGCTACGACCTCACCGAGCTGTCCGAGGTGCTCGCCGAGGTGGCCGGGGGCGCGGCGGGCCTGGTCGACCACCGCGTGTTCGCCCAGCCGGTCGAGGGCGTGCGCGACGTCGCGGAGTACGCGGGCCTCACGCGGGTCGACGAACTGCTCGCGCCGACCGCACCCCTGGGACGCGCGGTGGCGCGCGGTGAGCGGGAGCCCGGCGCCACCCTGCGCGCCGAGGACGCCGGGCCCGTGCGGGCGGCGTGGGACGAGGTCGTCGCCCAGGTCGGCGGGGCGCTGGTCTTCCGCCACTGACGGTCGCGCTCCGGGTCCGGACCC